>CAVALS010000118.1:0-8061 GCA_963589385.1 Bacteroidaceae bacterium | reverse complement strand
TCTCGCAACGTGATAATAATCTTGCATCGCGCGGAAACCTTGAGTACTATCCCAAATCAAGCGCGGTGTTCAGACCGAGTTGTGCCTCCCGGTGTGAACGCCGCGCTCACGCTCTCTATCTGATCGTAAGGAGAAAAACATGAGCAAGACCGTCGTGTCTTCCGATAACGCACCTGCAGCCATCGGCCCGTATTCCCCCGGCATCCAGACCGGCAACATGGTGTTCCTGTCCGGCCAGCTGGGCATCGACCCTGCAACCGGCAAGATGCCCGAGGGCGTCGAGGCCCAGGCTAAGCAGTCCCTTGCTAACGTCGAGGCTCTGCTGACCGCTGCCGGCGCCACCTTTGCCGATGTCGTTAAGACCACGGTCTACCTGGCCGACATCGCCGACTTCGCTGCCGTGAACGAGATCTACGCCTCCAAGTTCGAGGCTCCGTTCCCCGCGCGCAGTGCTTTCCAGGTTGCCGCTCTTCCGGCTGGCGGTCTGGTCGAGATCGAGGTCGTCGCCGCTCTCTAAGGGGTTGGCAACAACTAAACATGACATGCAAAAAGACCCTGCAGTGCGTGTGAACTGCAGGGTCTTTTGTCAAGCGATGCGACAAAAATGATCCGTTTTCCTCCGTCCCCAAGGAGTCAGCGGGTTAGCCTTCCTTGCGGACTTTTTGCAGGTAGCGGTAGACGCTGGGCTCCGAGATGCCCAGCGCGGTGGCGGCGCAGGCTACGGCGCCCTTGAGCATGAACACTCCGTTGCCGTTGAGGTGGCGAATGACGTCCACGCGGTCGCTTTGACCAAGCGACGTCACATCCAGCCCGCGAGCGCTCAGCAGCTCGGAAATACTGCGGTCGATGAGCTCCTGCGTGGACTCCGAAAGGCTTTCGACCTCGATGGGGGAGGGCTCGGTGCGTGCGGGAGCGGCGTCAAAGCAGGCCATAAGCTGCTGGGCCATGGCACTGATGTTGCGCACGGCCGAAAGATCGGTGTTGACGCAGAGCATGCCGACGATCTCGCCGTCCTCGCGAATGAAGTACGTCGCCGACTCCAGCGTCTTGCCACCGGCACCGCGGCCTTCGTAGCCCGTAATGAACGGCAGATCGCGATATTTACCATCGTGCATGATCTTGAGTGCCAGATCGGTGGCGGGACCGCCGACCTTACGGCCGCTCACGATGCCGTTGCGAATATCGACGATGGCGTGGTCGGGATCCGAGAAATCGTGCAGCACGATTTCGCTGTTCTTACCGAGTACCTGCTCCAGGAAATCGACCATCGGCAAAAAGCGGCGTACGGTCTCGTTCACGGGCAACTCCTTTGGGTTCTATCGAAGTGTTCATAACAATTTTTTATCATGGTAACACGCTGCTCATCATCTCGTATATCCGCAGGTACATTGCGTAATGCAGACGAACGGTAGGAATTTGGCGGTAAACGGTTGACCAAAAGAAAAGTTAGATGTTATTTTGAGCAGACACTTTCCTGACCTGCGGAAATGCATTATCTCAGCTGAAGAATAGTCTGATAACAAAAAATTATTATTGAGAATGAGAATCATCTTTAATACGATATGCAACGAAGGCACAACCTCAACCCCGCACTGCGTCACAATAGAGCGTTAGATGCGAAAACAACTATTTCGAGGATTGGTGGTCAAATGACCCAGGAGACGGTTAAGAACGGCACTGAAGCCCTGTTCACTCGTGAAGGCATGCCTCCCGTTAAGGAAATGATCCCGTGTGCCCTTCAGCACGTACTGGCTTCGTTTGCCGGCATCATTACCCCGGCGGTCATCATGGCCGGCGTCTACGGCTTTAATAGCCAGCAGAGCACCGACATCATCCAGGTCGCGCTCATTCTTTCGGCAATCGACACGGCCCTTCAGGCCTTCGCTCCCTTCCGCCGCATCGGCGGCGGCCTGCCCATCGTCATGGGCGTTTCGTTCGCGTTCCTCCCGGCCCTCCAGGCCATGGGCGCCTCGGGCTTTAGTTTTGGCGCGCTGCTGGGCGGCGAGATCGTTGGCGGTGCCGTCGCGGTCCTCTTTGGCCTGGCCTACAGCAAGATTAAGTGGCTGTTCCCGCCCGTCGTGACCGGCACGGTCATCTTCTCCATTGGCGTCTCTCTCTATCCCACGGCCGTCAAATACATGGCCGGTGGCATGGGCACGCCGTTGTGGGGCACCCCGCAGGCATGGTGCGTCGCTCTTATCACCTTCGCCGTCGTCTTCGCGCTCGCCAACTTTGGCAAGGGCACGCTCAAGCTGGGATCCGTGTTCTTTGGCATGATCGTTGGCATGATCGTTTCGATCCCCTTTGGCATGATCGACTTCTCCAGCGTCGCCACCGCTCAGGTCTTCGCTCTTCCCAAGCTCATGCCCTACGCGCTCGAGTTTGATCCCGAGGTCTGCATTACCCTCGCCGTCGTGTTCCCCATGGTTGCCATCCAGGTTATCGGTGACGTCTCCGCCGCCTGCCTGGGCTCCATCGACCGTATGCCCACCGAGCGCGAGCTCTCCGGCGCTATCGTGTCCCAGGGCCTCACTTCTATGGTCGGCGGCCTGCTGGGCGGTCTTCCCACCAGCGCCCTTGGCCAGAACGTGGGCATCATCTGCTCCAACAAGGTCGTCAACAAGTGGGTCTTTGTGATCATCGCGGCCGTCTTTGCCATCGCCGGTCTGTTCCCGCAGCTCTCTGCCGTGCTCTCCGCCATCCCGCAGCCTGTTATCGGCGGCGCGACCGTCGGCGTCTTTGGCACCATCACCATGAACGGTGTGCGCATGTTCACCCGCGAGGGCCTCACGCAGCGCACCACCACCATCGTCGGCACCTCCGTTGTCTTTGGCTTGGGTATCTGGATGGCCAGTGGTTGCCTTGCCGGCGAGGGTATGCCTACCTGGGTGTCCACCGTCATCGGCTCCAACGCCGTGACCCCCACCGCCATCATGGCCATCGTGCTCAACCTGATCCTTCCGCAGACGCCGGTCGTGGCTCAGCACATCGATGCCGCCAAGGATGCCGCTGTGAATCTGGTCCTGCCCGAGAGCAAGAAGTAACCAATTCGGTGCTATTCGCCGGCGGACGCATCGCCTCGTCCGCCGGCGCCATGCGGCGCCAAGCCGCACTTCAAAGGGCTTGTCCCTTTGGTGAAGCGTTGACGGGAGAGGGCCCGTTTCCGGTGTAGGCCGGCGCTTCGCACTTCCGCCATGTCAGAGGTGTCAAACCCCGCCTCTGATGTTGAAGGGAGCATTTATGCTTCTGGTCGCTAACGGTTCCGTCTTTACCCGCAACGCTCAGACTCCGTTCATTCCCAACGGTGCGGTCGCCATTGACGGAGATACGATTGTCGAAGTGGGCCCCGAGCGCGAGCTCAAGGCCAAGTACCCGGATGCCGAGTACGTCGACGCCCAGGGCAACCTCATCATGCCCGGACTTATCAACTGCCACACCCACATCTACTCGGGTCTGGCCCGCGGCCTTGCCATTAAGGGCTGCAACCCCACCAACTTCCTGGAGAATCTTGAGCAGCAGTGGTGGAAGATTGACGACAACCTGACGCTCGACGGCACCAAGGCCAGCGCCTATGCCACGATTCTGGATTCCATCCGCGATGGCGTTACCACGATCTTCGATCACCACGCGAGCTTCTGCGAGATTCCGGGCAGCCTCTTTACCATTAAGGACGCCGCTCAGGAGCTGGGCATGCGTTCGTGCCTGTGCTACGAGGTCTCCGACCGCCGCGGTCAGGAAAAATGTGACCAGGCCATTGCCGAGAACGCCGAGTTTGCCCAGTGGGCCGCCAAGGAGCGTCGCGATAACGACAACCACATGATCGCCGCAATGTTTGGCGGTCACGCCACCTTTACGCTGTCGGACGAGACCATGGATAAGATGGCCGAGGCCAACAACGGCCTGACCGGTTTCCACATCCACGTGTGCGAGGGCATGAATGACGTGTGGGACTCCCGCCTCAACCGCGGCGGCATCAGCCCCGTCGAGCGCCTGCTGCAGCACAACCTGCTCGGTCCCGACACCATGCTGGGTCACTGCATCCACGTGACGCCTGCCGAGATGGATATCGTCAAGGAGTCCGGCACCTGGCTGGTCAACAACCCCGAATCCAATATGGGCAACGCCGTGGGCTGCGCCCCCGTGCTCGAGTTCTTCCGCCGCGGCATCCCCGTGTGCATGGGCACCGACGCCTACACCCACGATATGCTCGAGAGCCTCAAGGTTTTCCTGATCATTCAGCGCCACAACGCCGCTATGCCCAACGTGGGCTGGTGCGAGGCCATGACGATGCTGTTCGAGAACAACGCCAAGATGGCCAGCAAGTACTTCGATCGCAAGCTCGGCGTGCTCGAGGCCGGCGCTGCCGCCGACGTCATCGTTATGGATTACAAGCCCTTTACGCCGCTGAGCGAGGAGAACATCGACGGCCATATGCTCTTTGGCATGATGGGAAAAAACTGCCGCACCACCATCATCAACGGCCGCGTCCTGTACAAGGATCGCGAGTTTGTCGGTATCGATGAGGACAAGATTAACGCGTGGACCATGGCTGAGTCCAAGAAGCTCTGGAGCACGCTCAACGATCGCACCTACTAATTACAAGTAGATTCACGCGCGTCGGATGTTTCGCCGCATTCGATGCGCGTATAGGCGACCTCCGCGGGGTCGCCGGCGCTGTGCCAGCGCTACACCGTATTTGCGCCCGTCGCGCGGTCTCGCCGGGCGTTACAGAGAGGAGCTCATTATGAGCGACATCATGAGGCCGATCCCGTTTTCGCAGCTGATGAACTGGATCATCGAGGAGCACAAGACTCAGGGCGCCATCTTTGGCGTGCGCAAGATGGTCACGACCAACCAGGAGGGCGCGCTTCCCATTTTTGACGAGCGCATCGAGACTCCGTTTGGCCCGGCCGCCGGCCCCAACACGCAGCTGGCCCAGAACATCGTGGCATCCTACGTGGCCGGCTCCCGCTTCTTTGAGCTTAAGACCGTTCAGGTTATGGACGGCGAGGAGCTCTCCAAGTGTGTGAACAAGCCCTGCATCGTGGCTCAGGACGAGTGCTACAACTGCGAGTGGTCGACTGAGCTCGAGGTTCCGCAGGCTTTTGCCGAGTACGTGAAGGCATGGTTCGCCTGCCACCTGATCGCTCGCGAGTACGGTCTGGGTAGCCCGGACGGCTTTGTCTTTAACATGTCCGTGGGCTATGACCTGGAGGGTATCAAGAGCCCCAAGGTCGACGCCTACATCGAGGGCATGAAGGACGCCAGCGGCTCCGAGGTTTGGAACGAGTGCCGCACGTGGGCGCTCGCTAACCTGGACAAGTTTGAGCACGTCGACGCCGCATTTGTCGAGTCCATTCCGGCGCGCGTCTCCAACTCCATCACCGAGTCCACCCTGCACGGCTGCCCGCCCGCCGAGATCGAGCGCATCGCGACCTATCTGATCACCGAGAAGGGCCTCAACACCTACATCAAGTGCAACCCCACGCTGCTGGGCTATGAGTTTGCCCGCCAGCGTCTGAACGAGCTGGGCTTTGACTACATCGTCTTCGATGACACGCACTTCCGCGAGGACCTGCAGTGGGCCGATGCCGTGCCTATGTTCGAGCGCCTGATTGCCCTGTGCGCCGAGCGCGGTCTGGAGTTTGGCGTCAAGCTCACCAACACCTTCCCCGTCGACGTGACGAGAAACGAGCTGCCTTCCACCGAGATGTACATGTCTGGCCGTTCGCTGTTCTCGCTGACCATCGAGGCTGCCCGCCGCATTACCGAGCAGTTTGACGGTAAGCTGCGCATCAGCTACTCCGGTGGTGCCACGGTCTACAACATCCGCGCCCTGTACGATGCCGGCATTTGGCCCGTTACCCTGGCGACCGACGTGCTCAAGCCCGGTGGCTACGAGCGCTTTAGCCAGATGGCCGGCGAGTTTGCCGACCTGGATGGCAAGCCGTTTGCGGGCGTCTCTCTCGACGCCGTGACCGCGATCCAGACCGACTCGCTCACCAACCCGCTCTACAAGAAGCCGCTGCGCCCGCTGCCCGACCGCAAGGTTGCCGGCAAGAGCCCGCTTTCCGACTGCTTCACCACGCCGTGCCGCACGAGCTGCCCCATCCAGCAGGATATTCCCGCCTACCTGGCGGCTGTTGACGAGGGCCGCTACGAGGACGCACTCAACATCATCATCGAGCGCAACGCCCTGCCGTTCATTACCGGCACCATCTGCCCGCATCCCTGCGGCCGTGCCTGCGAGCGTGCGTTCTACGAGCCCAAGGGCGCCCAGATTCGCGCCAGCAAGCTCAAGGCCGCCCGCGAGGCCATGACTGCCGTGCTGCCCAAGCTGCGCGCCCAGGCTATCGCCAACGACGGCGAGCGCAACGTTGCCGTTATCGGCGGCGGTCCGGCCGGTCTGGCGACGGCGTTCTTCCTGACGCGTGCCGGCGTGCCCGTCACCATCTTTGAGGCCCGCGATTCGCTCGGCGGCGTGGTCCGTCACGTCATCCCCGAGTTCCGCATCGCGAGCGACGATATCTCCCACGACGCCGAGCTCTGCCTGGCCTTTGGCGCCAAGGTGCAGCTCAATGCTCGCGTGGAGTCCATCGACGAGCTCAAGGCTCAGGGCTTTACCGACGTTGTCGTGGCCACCGGTGCCTGGATGCCCGGCTCTGCGGGCCTGGGAGAGGGTGCCGAGCTCGACGTGCTGGAGTTCCTCGAGGCCGCCAAGAAGGGCGAGAAGCTCGAGCTGGGCGAGGACGTCGTAGTCATTGGCGCCGGCAACACCGCCATGGACGCGGCCCGCGTGGCCAAGCGCCTGGCTGGTGTGAAGAACGTGCGCCTGGTGTATCGCCGCACCAAGAAGCAGATGCCCGCTGACGAGGAAGAGCTCGATCTTGCTCTTGCCGACGGCGTTGAGTTCTGCGAGCTGCTGGCGCCTAAGGCGCTCAACGGCGCCGTGCTGACCTGCGACGTTATGGAGCTTGGCGAGCCGGATGCAAGCGGCCGTCGCAGCCCCGTCGCCACGGGCGAGACCGTCGAGCTGCCCGCCACCACGGTGATCTGCGCCGTGGGCGAGGGCATCGACGCCAGCCTGTACGACGCCGCGGGCGTCGAGCACGACCGTCGCGGCCGTCTTGCCGCCACCTCCACCGGCGTCGAGGGCGTCTGGGCTGCGGGCGACTGCCGTCGCGGTCCTGCTACCGTGGTCGAGGCTATTGCCGACGCCGCCGAGGTCGCCCGTGCCATCGCCGGCGTGGACTTTAACAAGTACGCCGATTGCAACGAGCAGGCTGGCCGCGAGGACACCTGCTACGAGCGCAAGGGGTCGCTGTGCCGCGACAAGCGCAACTGCACCAAGACCCGCTGCCTGGGTTGCGGCTCGGTGTGCGAGGTCTGCTGCGACGTGTGCCCCAACCGCGCCAACGTGGCCATTAAGGTGCCGGGCCTGGCCAAGCATCAGGTCGTCCATGTCGATGGCATGTGCAACGAGTGCGGCAACTGCGCCGTGTTCTGCCCCTACCAGGAGGGCCGTCCCTACAAGGACAAGCTCACCCTGTTCTGGAGCGAGCAGGACATGGAGAACTCCGAGAACGAGGGCTTCCTGGCCGTGGACGAGGATCACTTTAAGGTCCGCGTCGCCGGCACGGTTCGCACCGTCTCGGTCGATGCCGTCAACACCGGTCTTCCCGAGGCCGTCCGCCTGACCATCAGGGCTGTGCGCGACAACTATTCGTACCTTCTTAAGAAATAGGCGAGTCTCTTATGGCCAAATCCATTCAACATAATGTGGCCTACGTTGCCTGCGGAAGCGGCTGTGCTTCCGCAGGCGGCGACGCCCGCTGCAGCGAAGGCTGCATTGGCTGTGGCGCCTGCGTCACGGCCTGCCCCCACGGTGCCATCGCACTGGTCGACGGCGTCGCCCGCGTGGACCGCTCCAAGTGCACGGGCTGTGGCCTGTGCGGCATGGCGTGCCCGCAGCGCGTGATTGCCTTCGTTCCCGGCTACCAGAACATCCTGGTGCGCTGCAACAACACCGATAAGGGCGCCATTGCCCGCAAGATCTGCGAC
>CAVALS010000117.1:0-8080 GCA_963589385.1 Bacteroidaceae bacterium | reverse complement strand
CCAAGGCCCTCAAGGACATCATCGACAGCGTCGACTTCTCCTGCTAAATCAAGCTTGCCAGAGCGAAAAGCTACAATGAAGGCGCCCGGGTCCACACGGCCCGGGCGCCTTTTTGGTGCAAAGTAACCTGACCCCAATGCACCATAGTTGATGGGAGGGCCATGTCGGATTCGTCTAATTTTTTGACCTATGCCCAGACGGCGTTTGATCCGTTTGAGGAGCGGTCGTTCTGCGCGGTGGATAGCCTGGTCTTTGCGTGGTTGTCCTATTTGCGTTTGCCGGGTGATATGGCGGAACTGACGAACTGGCAGGGCCTAGACGTACGCGAACTGCTGCGTGCCGAGTGCTACCGGGACATGATTGACGACTTGTGGGACCCAGAGGGGAGCAGGGCCTTGCTGGAGGCCGTGGCGGCAAGCCCTCGCTACCGTGGCGTGCACGTTTGCGGCTATCGTGCCGTGAGCGATGTGGTGGCGACAGAACAGTTTGCAGCCATGGCGTTCCGGTTTCCGGCGGGGTTTAGTTATCTTTCCTTCCGGGGGACCGACAGCACGATTGTGGGCTGGAAAGAGGACTTTAACATGGCGTTCCGGTGTCCTGTGCCGGCCCAGGAATCCGCGGCGCGTTATGTGGACGAGGCGGCGGATGCGATTGACGGGCCGCTTTTGTGCGGAGGTCATTCCAAGGGTGGAAACCTTGCGGTGTACAGTGCGGCGATGTGCTCCAATGTCGCCCGTGAGCGAATCGAACGGGCGTATTCCCATGATGGTCCGGGCTTCGTCGAGGAGTTTCTGAACGGCAACGCCTTTGCCGATCTTTCCGGTCGAATCGACAAGACGCTACCTCGGTCGTCGATCTTTGGCATGATGTTCGAGACACAGGAGGACTATGCCATCGTTGAGAGCACCGAGTTCAGCCTGCTGCAGCACAATCCCTTTAGCTGGGTGGTTGATGGTCGCGACTTCGTGTACTGCGAGCGTCTGTCCGCCGGCGCTCGATACGTTGATGGCTCCATTCGCGAGATGCTGCTTGCAGTGGGGCCTAGCGAGCGCGAGCGTTTTGTAGATGCGTTGTTCTCCGTGTTTGAGGCTACGGGTGCTGAGCGGTTTGCGGACATCGCTGGGAATCTGCGCGAGAGCCTACCCGTGATGCTCCAGGCTGCGCAAGGCTTTGACAAGGATACGCGACGCTTTGTCTCGCAGACCATCGTGGCAATCCTTAAATGCGCATTGCTGCCCAAACGACCCCAGATCGACATGCCCGCTGCCGGCAAGAGTTTGGCAGAACAGCTCGAGGTTTGGCAGTCCGAGCTCTTGCGCTAGCCATTGGTGCAAAGCAACCTGCCCCCGATGCACCAATCTTCGATGCGCCCGGGGCGGGCTCGACCGCTATACTGGTTCGTGCCGAAATCGATCTAGAACGGAATGCCGTATATGAAAATCAATCACGCTATTCTGCATATCCTGGACTTTGACTCTGCCGTCAACGTCATGAGCCAGCGCGAGCTCGATATCGAGAGCCGTACCGTGCGCAACTTCGTGACCACGCATCTGCGCCGTGCGCGTACCTCGGCCGACAATAAACGCGCCACGTTTGCCGAGAACTCTGCGTTTGGAGGCGAGCTCAAGGGCTATTTCTTTGGCGAGCGCGAGTTCGTGGACCTGTCGCAGCAGATTGCGGAGTTTATCTCCTCCGAGCTCACCAAAGCCGAGAAAGCCGAGTCCACCGACGTGCTCGTGGCCGATTTTGACGACGATGAGGATGCCCGCTGGTTTGCCGTGATGCTGCTGGGCTCCAAGCAGGCATTCATGCACGAGGTGGGTCGCGAGGAGGGGGAGGTGCGTAACGACATCGCGCGCCACTACGCCATTCTGCCGAACCCCTCGCAAAAGGTGCCGAGCTATGCCATCGTGCGCGCGAGTACCATGGAGATCGGCTACGTGGACAAGAAGCGCAAGATTGCCGGCGAGGATCGCATGCTTATCCCCGATGGCCTGTTGCAGTGCGACACGGGCGTATCGGGTAAGGAGGTCATCGACACCGTGACGCGTGTGGTCGAGGAAGTCGCCGAGGAGCATGGTGCCAACACGGCTGTAGCGCTCGCTAAGGTTAAGGCTGCCGTTGCCGAGAAGGTTGAGGATGACGAGGAGCTGCCGCCTTGGGATATTGTCGATGAGGTCTTTGAGGACGAACCGGTTATCAAGGAGAGCGTGCGCGCGGCGCTGACCGAGGAGAAGGTGCCTGAGCGTGTGCCCGTGGAGCGCAAGCAGGTCGAACGCGCGGCGGTGCGCAATCATAAGATCCGAACCGACACGGGTATCGAAATCAGCTTCCCGGCCGAGATGGGTTCGAACTCCGAGTACATCGAGTTCGTCAATGAGCCCAATGGCCTCATCTCCATCGAGCTCAAAAATATCGGCAGCATCGAGAACCGATAAGGCTTTTTACTTTTGAATAAAAATCTGGATTATATTTTGAAGTATACTTTGAAATATAATCCAGATTATTTTTTGGAGGTCAAAATGTCCCCACTTGTTCTGGAAAAACCGGTGTTTACAAAAGACCAGGTTGTTTCTGCTACCGAAGCAACCAAGTCCTTATCCGCCATTCGTAAACGCGCAAAACGCGCGCCTCAGTTCATTGCTGATCATAATGATATCGATACCGTGATTATCGACTACGCTGCCTATGAGGAAATGTACGGCGCGCTGCAGTATCTGCGTGAACTTGAGATAAATCGCATCGCTGCGGATCGAGTCAAGCATGGTCCGCATGAGTTTGTTCCGTTTGAGGACGCCTTAACTGCCGAGGAACTCGCGGAGCTTGAGTCGATGGATCCGGACGCGATTCCCGACGAGGATCTTTTCGAATGAGCGGGCATTTTGTTGTCGGCTTTTTGAATCGAGACGTCGAGAAGGAATATCAAAAACTAGATGGATCCCAGCGCAGGCTCGTCCGTATTGCCGTCGCAAAATTAAAGACGCGCGCTGATGAAATCGGAACGCCGCTTCACGGCGAGCTCGCCGGCTGCAAAAAGATTAAATGGCGGAATGCGGGACTCAGAATGGTTTTCCGAATCCGAGAGGACGGAATGGTTGAGATTGCCGAGATTGTGGCAATAGGGCGGCGCGATCGTTCCGAGGTCTATAAGACGGCCGTAGGGCGCCTGTCAAAGCAACCCGCCATGGTTGAATACGACGGAACCCTGAGATGATGGAGGCCGAAGCCTCGGACGAGGGCTTCGGCCTTTGTTGTTTTCGGCTTGGTTGCTGACATTACCCCGCAGGTTGAGCACACGTCAGCGAAAACGCCCTTAGGCGAGCAAGGTGACGTGAAAGAGGAGGGAAGCGTACTTCGGTACGCGACCGACGATTGAACGTCAGATTGCCGCCTAGGGGCGTTTGCAGCGTCGAGCCGTTACGCGGTTTGTCAAAACCGCGTAACTATTTAAAGCTGGCGCAGACCTTCCTCGAGACCGGTCTTGCTATCGGTCTTCTCGTCGCGCATCTTGATGACGCGGGCGGGGACACCGGCCACGACGGCGCCGGCGGGGACATCCTCGACGCATACGGCACCGGCAGCCACGACGGCGCCCTTGCCCACGCGCACGCCCTCCAGGACCACGGCGTTGGCGCCAATCATGACATCATCCTCGATGATGACGGGCGTGGCACTCGCGGGCTCAACGACGCCTGCCAGTACGGTGCCGGCGCCGATGTGGCAGTTCTTGCCCACGGTGGCGCGGCCGCCCAGGACGGCGCCCATATCAATCATAGAGCCTTCGCCGATAACGGAGCCGATGTTGATGATAGCGCCCATCATAATGACGGCGCGGTCGCCGATCTCGACGCGGTCACGGATGATCGCACCCGGCTCAATGCGGGCGTTGATGCCCTTAAGGTCTAGCATGGGGACGGCGGAATTGCGGCAGTCATTTTCGACGTCGTAGTAGTCGATGGAGTCGGCATTGGCATCGAGGATGGCTTTGAGCTCATCCCAGTCGCCAAAGACGGTCTTGCCGCGACGACCGCCGTAGACGTGCGCATTGCCCCACTGGACCTTCATGCCGGGCTTTTCACGCACGTACAGCTTGACGGGCGTCTTTTTGGGCGCGGTGGCGATGTAGTTGATAATCTCCTGTGCATCCATCTCGGCTGCGCTGCTCATTTGCTATCTCTCCTTTGGGTGGATTCGGTTGATACCTGGTTAGGCAAACATGACCTGATCAAACGTATAGAAGCCGTGCTCACGGGTGACGAGCTTCTGCGCGGCTGCCAGGGCGCCGTTGACGAAGATCTGACGGCTCGTGGCGCGATGCGTGAGCGTGACTTCCTCGTCCTGGCCAAAGAAACTCACTTCGTGCACGCCGGCGACAGTGCCACCGCGCAGCGAGTGCATGCCGATCTCCTTGGGGTCGCGCGCTCCGCACATGCCCTCGCGGCCATAGACGGGGCGGTAGCCTGCCTCGGGCTCGGCTTCGACGACGGCATCGAGCAGCAACTTGGCTGTGCCGCTGGGGGCATCGACCTTTTGGTTATGGTGCGTCTCGACGATTTCGCAGTCAAAGCCGGGCAGCTCGCGTGTAGCCTGCGCTACCAGATGGCGCAGGGCTGCGATACCGATGGAGTAATTGCCCGAGTGCATAACGCGGGTGTTCTGGCCCAGCTCACGCAGGCGGTCCATCTGCTCGGGGGTGTAGCCTGTGGTGCCTGAGACCAACGCCGCGCCCGTGCGCTCGACATAGGCGACGACAGCGTCGAAGGTCGCGGCGTTCGAGAAGTCGATAATCACATCGGCAGCCGGTGCGTTCTCGAGCTCGCTCAAATCGAAGCCAATCTGGGCCACGATATCAAAAACGGGCTGCCCGGCGGCATCGACAATGCTTTCGGCGGTGGTGCGGATGAGCGAGCCCATGCGGCCCGTTCCCATAATGACAGTCTTAATCAAGCAGACCAGCTCCCTTCAGAGCATCGGTAAGTGCAGCGCGCGTGTCGTCTGCCATGGGGCATAGAGGCATGCGGTAGTTTGCCTCGATCATACCCATCTGAGCAAGCGCTTCCTTGACGGGGATGGGGTTGACCTCGCTAAAGAGGGCATTGATGAGCGGCTGACCGGCAATCTGGATATCGCGGGCGCGCTCCACGTCGCCGTCCAGATAGGCGCGGCACATATCGTGCACGAGCTGCGGCTGAACGTCGGCCCACACGCTGATGGTGCCCGAGGCGCCCAGGCTCATGAGCGGCACGGTGAGGGCATCCTCACCCGAGTACATGCGGAAGTCGTCGGACAGCAGGTGGGCAATCTTGGCCGCGTGGGCGACGTTGCCCGAGGCTTCCTTAATACCCATGATGTTGGGATGTGCGGCCAGGCGTTCTACGTTGCGCTCGCTGATGCCGCAGCCGCAGCGGCCGGGGATGTTGTACAGGATGCAGGGGATGTCCACGGCGTCGGCGACGGTCTTAAAGTGCTGATAGATACCCTCTTCATTGGACTTGTTGTAGTAGGGGGTGATGAGCAGCAGGCCGTCGGCTCCCAAGCCCTGGTAGGTGAGCGACTTGGTGAGCATCGTCTGCGTGGAGTTGGAGCCCGAGCCGGCGATGACGGGGATGCGGCCTGCGACTTGCTTGACCACGGCGGCGACGACGGAGTTGTCTTCGTCATCGGTCATCGTGGCGCTCTCGCCGGTGGTGCCCAGGGTGAGGATGGCGTCGGTGCCGTTTTGCAGGTGGAAATCGATAAGGCGCTCGAGTGCGTCAAAGTCGACACTGCCGTCCTTTTTAAATGGCGTAACAAGGGCGACGATTGAGCCCTCGAGATTGCGGATATCCATGTTTTTCTCCTTCGCGTCCGCGATCTGGATGCGTTTGTTCCATTGGGCGGCGATGGCCAGGCGCTCGTCTTGGGCGCGACGGCGGGCACTTTCGGCGCGCGACTTGGCCAGCAGCTCTCGGCCGCTCGGCAGCACGTCGAGCGTGGCAAAGTAGTCGCCCGGGCGCTCGGCGCGACGAATGAGATCTGCCGAGCCATCGGGGCGCAGCAATACCTCGGCGGAGCGCAGACGGCCGTTGTAGTTGTAGCCCATGGAGTAGCCGTGCGCGCCGGTATCGTGAATCACGAGCAGGTCGCCCATGTCGATCTGCGGCATCTCGCGGTCGATGGCGAACTTATCGTTGTTCTCGCACAAGTTGCCCGTGATGTCATACGTGTTCGTGACCGGCGCTGCGGTCTTGTCAGGGCCACCAGGCTGTCCCATCACCGTAATATGGTGGTAGGCACCATACATAGCGGGACGAATGAGGTCGACGGCACTTGCGTCCACGCCGATATAGTCCTTGTAGATTTGCTTCTCGTGGATGGCCTTGGTGACCAGGCAGCCGTAGGGCCCCATCATAAAGCGGCCCATCTCGGTGCAGATAGCCACATCGCCCATGCCGGCAGGAACCAGGATCTCGTCGTAGGCTGCGTGTACGCCCTCGCCGATGGCGTGGATGTCGTTAGCCTGCTGCTCGGGCAGATAGGGGATACCCACACCGCCGGACAGATTGATAAAGGCGACATGTGCGCCCGTTTCACGCTCCAGGCGCACGGCAAGTTCAAAGAGGATGCGTGCGAGCTTGGGATAGTAGTCGTTAGTGACGGTGTTACTGGCAAGGAAGGCGTGGATGCCAAAATTCTCGGCGCCCTTGGCCTTGAGCATGCGGAAAGCCTCAAAGAGCTGCTCGGTGGTCATGCCGTACTTGGAGTCGCCGGGGTTGTCCATAATGCCGTTAGAGAGCTGGAACAGGCCGCCCGGATTAAAGCGGCAGCTTACCGTCTTGGGGATGGGACCCGCGACGCGCTCAAAGAACTCGATGTGGCTGATGTCGTCAAAGTTGACGATGGCACCCAGCTTGTCGGCGAGCTCAAAGTCCGCCGCCGGCGTGTCGTTGGACGAGAACATGATGTCGTGGCCGGTGACACCCAGCGAGCGGGCAATCATGAGCTCGGTATAGCTCGAGCAATCGCAGCCGCAGCCGTATTCGTTGAGAATGGAGATGAGCGCCGGGTTGGGATTGGCCTTGACGGCAAAGTATTCCTTAAAGCCCGGGTTCCACGCAAAGGAGTCGCGCACCTCTTGCATGTTGCGGCGGATGCCCGCCTCGTCGTATAGATGAAACGGCGTGGGGAACTGCTCGACGATATGCTCGAGCGTCTCCTTGTCCACAAACGGCTGCTTGGCCGCATACGCCTCGTTGGGGGTCAATGCCATGTCCCGTAAACCTCGCTATCCAGACGGCGCCATCTGCGCATCGAATCCGCATAGCGTGGACCCAATGTCCGGATAGCGCTCCCGCATTGCTGCAGACAGTCCTGCGGGTGTTTCCCGCAGGCCCACCAGGTTGTTCGTGCCCGAAAAACCCAGTTCGGCGGGTTTCGCCTCCCCACGGGGTCAAAGTCTGCCGACTCGCCCGCGGATCTTCGTGCCCGCGCCTCTATCAAGTGGTAACGACCCTACCACGTTACACTTTACCAAACAAGAGTATTCGTATATAACGTTTAAAAAATGCAGCATCATGCTAGAAACAAGGGTGCCATAATCCTGCGTCACAATAGGTGTCAACCGAGTTGTCCCATGAAAGGAATCCCTATGACCGAGCTCCAAGAACTCCGTCGTTATCGTCGCGACCTGCACCGCATTCCAGAGCTCGACTTCGATCTCCCGCAAACCATCGCCTATATCGAGGGCGTGCTCGCTCCGCTTGCCTGCGAGGTGACCCATCCGTGCCCCAGCTGCGTCTGTGCCTTCTTCGATGCCGGTGTGGGCGCTACGCATGCCACGGCGATTCGCGCCGACATGGATGCCCTGCCCATCGCGGAGGCAACGGGCGTTGCCTTTGCCTCGACTCATCCCGGCAAAATGCACGCGTGCGGACACGATGGACACATGGCCAGGGCGCTCGCGGCGGCGACTTTTGTCGACCGAGCGATTCGTGAGCAACCGGGTGCCTTCAAGCGCAACGTGCTCTTTGTGTTCCAGCCTGCCGAGGAGACGACCGGCGGCGCCAAGACAGTGTGCGATAGCGGCGTATTCGAGCGCCAC
>CAVALS010000116.1:0-8185 GCA_963589385.1 Bacteroidaceae bacterium | reverse complement strand
GGTTATATACCGGAAAGCGACTCGCTCTTCCGGCAATTGTATTGCCGGCAGAGCTTTATCGAGTCGGGCATACACCTCGTCGAGGGGCCACGCATCGGTGAGGACATGGCTTCGGCCGTCGCCCTTCTGCTTGCAATAGGCGAGGCCTCTTCTATTGGTGCGACGCCATACCTCTACGTGCAACGGCCCACAAGTGCATTACATGAAGTGCCTGAGGAGAGGGCGCTCGACATCATAAAATCGGCAGAGGGCATGCTGGCCCAGATAGCGTCTGAAAAGCGCGAACGCTACGCCGATGAGCTGGAGGCACTCTGCATCCTCCATGTTCTGTTCTGGGGAGGTACACGTTCCGCTAAGGTCAGTGAGAATTCCGATACATATAAGTCGGAATTCTTTAGATGGATGGACGGGAGCTTTCCAGTATGGCGGGAAAACCCGTACATGGATGAGTTGGCGAGCCGTTATGGCATGGCTTTCCGTCTTGTCACCGGGGGTCGCTGGCGTGCGTACGTTATTCTCTTTAAAGCTAAGGGCGTATTGAAGCGTCTTCACAAGGTGTTATCTACAAGAAAGGCTGCAATGGGGAGTGCTGCCCATGTCTAAGCGTATGTTCTCGGGTGTTTCTGATGCGAGTCCGTCGAAACGGCGTAAGCAGGGTATCGTCATTTCATATGCTTACACGCTCGCGCAAATCGTCGTCAACTTTCTCTACATTCCCCTTCTGCTTTCCATTATTGGGCAGGACGAATACGGTCTCTACCAGACCGTTGGCCCTATCATGTCTTACGTGGTGTCCATCAACAGCGTCCTTTCCGCAGGTGTGGGACGCTACTACAGCATGTATAAGGCGGAGGGCGACGAGCGTATGATGGAAAATACGCTGGCCATCGCCAAGCGACTGTACTGGGGACTCTCCGTTCTGGCCGTGCTTGTGGTCGCGGCGATAATTCCTGTCTTCAGAGCCGTGTATGCCGGCTCTTTCACTCCTGGACAGGTTGATGAGTGCTGCGTGATGCTTTGCGTCCTCGCGGTAAACACGGTCGTTACCTTCAACAATACCATCAATATCGCCGCCATCAACTCCAACGAACGTTTCGTCTTCCTCAAGGGTTCGCAACTTTTGACCTTGATCGCGCAGCCCGTGTTGATTCTCGTCCTCGGCCAGGCATTTCCAAATGCGCTTGTCATCACCGTCGTCATCCTTGCCATGAACATCCTCTGCGCGACCATGCAGCGCGTGTTCGCGCAGGGGTTCCTCCACGTGAGCTATAAGTACCATGGTTGGGACAAGCGACTCGTAAGGGGTCTTCTGGGCTTTTCGGTCTCCATTGTCATGGTGACGGTTGCCGACCAGGTTTTCTGGTCCTCTGGCAAGCTTGTTGTGGCTTACTTCTACGGCTCCGCTTCGGTTGCGGTTTTTGCTGTGGGAGCGCAGGTGTACAGTGCTTATATGCAGGCCGGTGTGTCCATTGCCGGCGTCTTCTTTCAGCGCGTCTCGGAGCTCTACCACCGCGACCGCGATAATGTTGCCATCTCGGTTCTTTTCGCCAAGGTCGGGCGCATCACATTCTTGGCGTGTTCGATCATCCTTGGCGGCTTCATCGTGCTCGGCCCTGACTTCATCGTGCTTTGGGCGGGTGACGCATACGGGGAGGCTTTTTGGATCGCCCTCGCTGTCATGCTGTCCCTCACCATTGACCTCATTCAGAACCTTGGGCTGACGATTCTGCAGGTCGAGAACAAGTATTACTTCAGGGGTGTCGTATATCTCGCCCTCTCTGTGGTGAACATCGCCGGATCCATCCTGCTCGCACCGAGGTTCGGCATCGTTGCCGTGGCGGTCTGCAGCGGCGTGTGCATGTTTGTTGGAAACGGGCTCGTCATGAATTGGTATTACGCAAAGCGTGCCGGGTTGGACATCGCCATGTTTTGGCGCGAGATCGCTGCATTAGCGGTTCCATGGGCTGCTGGCACTGTAGTTTCGGGAGCGGCGTACTGGCTTTTTCCAATGGGTCACGGCACTTTTTGGCTTTTCTTGCTCGGGGGCGTGGTGTATCTCGTCTTGCTTGCGTTCTTCGTTGGCAAGTGGGGCCTCAACGGCTACGAGCGGGGCATCGTGCGAGGCTTTGCAGCCAAAGTACCAGGGCTGCGAGGATTTGCGAAGTGAGACGCTAGTCTTTGTTTTCAGTTCGGGCCGTGGAATATGCCTATAGGTAATCTGCAAGGCGCCATTTCTCCTTTGGCCATCTGCGGAAATTCGGACGTAAGCTTTTTTGAACTTTGAACAATCAACGGGGCGGAGGTGGGCAACCATCCCCGCTCTTTCTGTCGGGGGATGTTGCAGCTATGGGATCCGTAGACGCCATCAAGTCGATACTCGAGGAGCAGGGCCGCCCCAACGCTCCCTTGCCCTCGATCTCGACCTCACCCCGCAGGCGCTCGACCAGCGTCTGAAGCCAAAGACCATGAAGGTGGAGACCTTATATCAAACGGTGGCGCAGCTCGCTTACTCTGTGAGGTTGGTTCCGAACAATGACGGCGAGAGCATAGAGATCGAGGGATAACCGATGTGCTTGGAACTTGACCTATCGCTCTCAGAGATGGAAAACGAAACGAGTTCGCACCAGGGCGCCTCGCGAATCATTGAGCGCTCGCCGAGAAACCTCATCGGAGAGGCCCGCATGGCGTTCGACGCCGGGCTGCTAATCTCTTGCCTTACGGTCCTGTCACGATTCCGGATGCTTGTTCGAACTTGATTGACCCTAGCAATAACGACGGGCAGCGAGATTGGTGTACAAAGTACCTCGGGCTTCCTGGCGCCCCTGTGGTCGACAACATCGACCGGTCTCGCGAGCAAAGTCGAGACCATATCAAGCACACAATGAGTGCGCTCACACGGGGGGACAACTTCACCGCATCCGATTTCTGCCAGCTGCGAAATGCCGTGCTCCATACCGGATCTTCCGTTGTTGACGGCGCGGGCGCAAAATACTCGCCGTTCCATTTGATCGGCATACGGGTCTTCGATGACGACAGTCAGCTGGTCATGGGATATGGCGCCATCAGCTCGCCGAAGACGAATGGGGTTGAGGACGACTGCCGCATCAAGATCACCCTCAACTTAACCGCCCTGCTCGCGCGCATGGAGAAAGGCGTCGCGATGTTTTTGAACGAGTATCCTGATCTCGATAGGGAGAAAGGAAAGTGGGATTGCCTCACCTGGGGAATCGTTGATTTTCGAGCACCGACTCGTTAAAAGGTTTTCCGTTCATGAAGTGAGCAGTCTATTGAGCAATACTGAGGCGCGATTGAAGTCGTGCGTGAAGCCGCCTGCGACGATTCTTTCAGTCATCGCTCTTACGCATCCCGTCTGGCCCTCGCAAATGCAAGACGATAAAGCCGCTGGCTACGATTCGCTTCGCTAGACAGGTGCTAAAGAGGAACCACAGATGACGCCGTTCCGCTCTTTACAACGAAACGGTAGTGAATTGCTACCTTTACCATATGGATCTGCAAGTAAGTGCTTCGAGGGGATGATGCCGATCTAGCTTCAATTCATGGGTGCATGAAAATGATAGGGCGAAGTCTCTCCTGCGACCCTGCCCCGCAAACCCGAATGTTTCTGACTTTCCCGTTATCTGGAACGGCCGGGGAAGGTCACGTCTCAGTTTGGAAAGCCCATTGCTTGAAGCGATAATGCCAAGGTGCTACTCGGTCAGCTTCTCGCATCCGCGCCAGGGCAAGGGGAGGGACAGCCTGTAGAATGAGGCTGGCTCCATGGAGATCTCCTCGAGCCTTCCGTTGCCTCGCCGAACCCATGAAATCCCATTCGCGTCGACGAAAGCCGTTTCGGGCGCCGTGCGCACTCCCATTCCATGCCCTGCCGTCGGGAGCCATATGTACCATGCTCCAGGAGGAAGCGTGCCGACGCAGACGCGGTTGGGAAAAGCGGGATGGTTGTCCTCTCCTTTGAAAGAGGGGCCGGCTCCGCTAATCCCGACGCAGGTGACGATTACGTCGTAGATGGGGGACTCGCTTTCGTTTCGAAGCACGACGAACTGCCAGAAGAATCGATTGTCCTCGGGCTGATCGGTTCGGTTTCGACCCTCTTCGTACCATGCCGATATGCGGGACGGCTGATGCCGCTTGATGTCGTCCTCTCTGTTCCTTTTGCTCTGGTTAATTTGCCAGAATGCGGCAATCAAGGCCCCCAAGGTAGCGGCTCCGATGAATGCTTGGACAATCAGATTGGCGATGTCTATATCGATGCCAAAAATCATTGGATGGTCACCGGCTTAGTATCGTGGAGCGAAAATTCTAACTCCGAATAATACGGCATGATCGATGGTTGGCGTTGACCGATTTCCCATTGACGGTAACAACCCACCGCACTCCTCGACCACCTCCATTGCCCTGCGCTTCTGCTTGTCGAGCGCGGAGACGATAGCGAGTGAGCACCGCTCTTTCTGTCGGGGGCTGTAATTAATCGTTCAAGCCAGATTCTGCCGTCTGTGGTAAAACGGCATGCTATTAATGATTCTGTCCTTGATTAGCGTTTTCCCCAGTCATTGTCGCCGGATCTCCCTATGCGGCGGGGCTTGACTTCGAGGACGTCGTCGACTCGTCCCTCGAGCTTGTAAGGCTTGCTGAGGTAGGCGGACTAGAGTAAGAAAAGAGAAATCAAAAGGCGAATTTATCGCGAGGAGCAAAATGTCCCAAATAAATCAGATCCAAGAAGAGCTAAGGCAGATCGAAGGCGGGCGTTTTCAAACACTAGCAAATCAGTATCTATATAGGAGATATTCGCTTAACAACATCATTGAATTAGGATCCCAATGCGGCACGGATAAAACCACGACCGGAGTGCCAGACATGTACTCCGTAGGAGAGAATGGACACTACCTCTTCGCGGCATACACAACCTCTAATTCCGACATCCGCAATAAGCTGCTAAATGATGCTAAAGACTGCCTCGACAGGAGCAAAACCGGAATCAATCCGCAACTCATAGATCGAATCATCCTGTGCCACACATACTTTCGCCTTTCACCTCTGGTACTCGAGGAGGTCCGTGCCATCGATCCACGGATAGAAATAATCGGGCCAGAGACAATTGCGAGCGACCTTGATGGAAAATACCCTGCGCTAGCGCATACGGTATTGGGCGTTCCACTCGGAAAGGGATCATTCATCGCCCCAGACCGTTTCATCGAGCGAAGCCTGAACGACCGTTTCTCAACCGACCTGTCGAAGCTCCTCATGCACAGGGATTCCGAGTTTTCAGTCATCGTCGAATCGATAGAGCAAAACAAGGCAGTGGTGATTCAGGGGCAGTCTGGATCGGGGAAAACCAAGATCGCCCTCGACGCATGCCTCTCATTCAGCAAACGGCATCACTGGGATCTTCTTATCTTGGACTCTAGGTATTCATCGCATCTCGACGATGATATCGAGCTGATTTTGTCGGAGTCGGAAAACATTATCCTTCTAGTCGATGATGCAAACGGCAACCTGTCACTTGAGCACTTGCTGGGAATCTGTTTGGAAAACAAAAAGCTAAAGATTGTCCTCACCTGCAGGAAGATGCACCGAAGCGAGTTGACCGCGAAAATCGGCAGTTATCTAAATTTCAGAGAAATAGAGCTGGAGCCTCTAACCGCGGAAAATATAGAAGCGATACTCGAGACCGAATACAACATAAAAAACATAGCACTGAGGGAGAGAGTATCGGCAATCGCAAACGGAAACCTGCGCTTGGCTATCATGGCAGCAAGCCCCATAGCAGACGGCAATTTCGAAGCCATCCAAGAGCCATACGATCTTCTGAACATCTATATGAATTCCGCCTTAGCTGGGTACTCCAGCAGAGAGCAACGTCTCGCAGAGATCCTTGCAATCTACGACTGCTGCGACCTTATTGAAGGAGACCCTTGTTATGAGGATCTCTTGGGCTTGGGGTACGACGACGCCGAGATTCGGGATTTTGCATCCAGATTGAACGACCAGGAAATCGTCACGATCCTTACCTCAGCCGGTGGCGTGCTAGCCATAAGGATGGAAGAGCAGAATCTTCGCGACTTCTTGATATGCCGCCACTTCGCAAAAGAAGGGAACGGCAGTTTTGCAGATTTCATTCTGCATACCGCAGAAATGCCGAACGCGCCGTATCTCAAAGCCGCCAAGTCAATGGCTGAAGTATGCGGAAGTGCGAGCGTGTACGACTATCTTCGAAGGGAATGCGAGAAAGCTTGGGATGAAATAAAGAATCGGGATGAGCGAATTGCCGATCAGTTCATAATCACATTCAATCAACTCCTCCCCGTACAGGCGCTCGCTTTTGCCTCAAACCGCATCGAAAGTGCTGCTTGCGCTGACGTATCGGAAGAAATTCTCGGCATGAATTCGACATCGGACGGATCTATGCCCCTGCATATTTCCGTATCCCTGATGAACTCGAGCGAGTATTCGCAAACAGCCTCCGAGTTGTTCGTGAAGTGTGTAGAAAGAGGCACAGAGCGGGCGGCCGAGTACAACTGGGCATGCGGGCAAGACGGCGCTTTCGCTTACGATTTCGATCGTACGGGATTCGATTTGGAAAACAGCAAACTCGATGCCCTCGCTCAAAAATATCAACAATCGCATTCCCGCAATGTTGCAGCATGTCTGATCGTCTTGACGAGTTCATACCTCTCTTCAAGGGTCCAGCGCGTTCGGCAAAACGGCATAACGTACACATACAACACCCTGATCTTTAATTTCACATCAGAGCTGGCCGAGCTCCACGCCCATTGCTTCCGGGCGCTCTCCGTTCTAGTCGAAACCGAATTCAGCAGGCAAGTTAGATCCACCTTTCGGCAGCACTTCTCGTTCTATGGCAAAGAACCTGAAGCGGAGCATGCAGAAAACATGCATTCGGTGCTCTCGATGATCGAAGATCTATTCCCCAAATATATAAGCGAAGACTCGACAATCGATCTCTCATGCAGCTTAAGCATCAACCAGATTTACGAAACATGCGCGCAGAATCCCCCTCTGAGCCTCGATGGGTTCCGCCAGAGCACATTCGACGCACTTGGCCTGGAGAACTCCGAGTCTCTCGTAGAGAAAGAACCGAGGATATCCGCGGAAGAGTTACCGCTAGAACGACTGACCGAAGCCCTGGGAAAGCTAGCCGAAGATTATGAGATTTCCGATAAAGAGTGGGAGTCGGGCAGGGCTATCGGAAAAGTCCTTCTGGAAATCGCCAAAAGGACCCCAGATACTGCCTCAAGCATAATCGCACGCAATATCGCTTCGTCGCCCTCGACGATCCCCGTCCCGTACGAAGCACTTGACCATCTTGCTGAAACCATCGGCAGGAAGGTCCTTAGAAACGAGCTGGGCGCGGTGATCGACGTGAGTGACCATCCGGCCCTGTTTGACTATCTTGATTTGCTAGCAATAAAGAACGGGCCCGACAAGGAGGAGCTCGACGAGATCCTCGCAAGACTCGATGACGGCAGAACGCATCTCTGCTTGGAAGATTTGGAGATAGTCGAGCCAAAGCATCCTGGCTATATCCTCAAATATGCTTCTAGGTTTTCCGAACGCACTCACAATGATGGGGTTTGGCGGTTTTTCGGCAACTGCGGAGACGAAAAGCGCGTCTCCGCTCTAGATTCGTACTTCGGATCCAATCCCTTACCGGCTATCAACCTGTATTTTCTCGCACTTGAAGGACGCCCTTCTTTCGACTATAACCTCGCTTTCCTACGCTGCCTTTTACGCCTTGACAGTTCAATGATTGACCGTTTTTTGGAATACGCTGCCAGCCTCGACTACCGACAAAGGCACGATCTCCTGCGAAGAATCAGCTCGTTTTGGACCGTCCAGGACAATCGTGCTTGGAATCTGCTGAAAGCATTGATCGATGAAGTGCTGAGCGAACCACTCGGTAGGTTTGAAATAGCCGCTTTGTTTCCCGTTCGTGACGCAAATGCGCTCTCGAGCGATATTTTTTGGGAGCGCCTGGAATATATCATCCGCGAAAGGATCGCCGACGCAAATAGTCTCGATAGAATTAGCTGGGCCTTGTCCGATTGCAATGACGAGGCGAGGGTCAGGGCTATCACCCTCATTCTGTCGCTCGATAAAGACGGGATATCGATCAACGATTTGGATCTCCGTCGATCTTCAATGAGCGGGT
>CAVALS010000115.1:0-8323 GCA_963589385.1 Bacteroidaceae bacterium | reverse complement strand
GTCACCGTCGTGGACGACCAGCTGGGCCGCCTGACCTTCACGCGCGACATGGCCGCCGCCATCTTCCACGTGCTGGGGGCGCACGCCCCCTACGGCACCTACGACTGCACCGGCTCCGGCGCGGTGAAGTCCTGGGCGGACATCGCCCGCGCCGTCTTCGAGGCCGCCAACGGCAACGGCGACAGGGTCGTGCCGGTCGGCACCGCCGACTACTACGCGAACGCCTCGGGCCCCGTCGCCCCGCGCCCGGTCCACTCCGCGCTCGACCTTTCCAGGCTCGAGTCGGTTGGGTTCCACATGCCCGACTGGGAGGAAGAGCTAAAACTTCATTTTGATTAGATGCCTTTAGTACATTGTTTGCATTCTTAAAATCAGTGAGAATGCAAACAATGCCATGGGCATTTATGCCATTTTGCCAAGTTGCACCAGGAATTTTTTGGATGGTTTTCAATGCATTTTAAACTTGCAAATTTGATTTTTAACGGATCTGATGCGATGTTGCAGTATCCATTGCTTTGCTATAGGGCAACGGAGGGTCTTGTTATTCCAACTTCGAATGACGCTATTGAAATCATGAAATCGACCAATGTTGATTTCACAACATATTTTAATGCGCTATCCATTTATAAGTGGCGAAAATACACTACTGCAAAGGCGTTTTATCTTCATATCGAGTATTGCGGCTCCGCCTTAACGCTTCAGCAGACGTATGCAAATAATTATTCTTGGATTCCTTCTACAATTGATGGCTCTGCGGTTAGTTTGCAACGATCCGATGAATGGAGTACGGCTGAAATCGAACTCTCCCTTTGTGAGGGAGAGATTCTGCACGCTTTTAATATCAGTACTGAAGGCCCTGTTAATATTCGGAATGCGTATTATTATTGCGATTGTGAAGAACTGGATATTCATCCAGTTGAGCTAGCGCTTGCAACTACTACGTTTAAAAAAGAAGACTATATTGTCCGTAACGTATCTCTTTTACAAAAGAACATTATTGATTCTGATGAAGAGATTGCTGATCATTTCCACGTACACATTATTGATAATGGCCGTTCGCTGAATAGTGCAAACCTGGATTCATCGCGTGTTACTGTTCATCCAAATCCTAATGTCGGCGGGTCTGGTGGTTTTGCTCGGGGGATGATTGAGTCACTTGAGCAGAATCCTAAAGCGACTCATGTTCTCCTGATGGACGATGATGTCGAGGTTCTTCCCGAGAGTTTTATCCGCACTTTCAACCTGCTCTCTCTTCTCAAAGAAGAATATGCTGAGGCCTTTTTATCGGGTGCTATGATGAGCTTGGAAGAGCCCAATTTGCGTACCGAGGATTTAGGGTTCTTTACTGCTAAGGGAACTTTTTCTCCCCTTAAGCCTGCAGGCTATATGACCTCACTTCATGATGTCGTTGAGACCGAGATATATAAGGCCCCAACTGGCCTTTATGAGGACACTGCCCAACAGTATGCTGGCTGGTGGTATTGCGTTATACCTACCGCAACGATTGAACGTGAGGGGTTGCCCTTGCCCTTATTTGTTCGTTCTGATGATGCTGAGTATGCGCTTCGTTGCAAACCCAAGTTCATGTCCATGAATGGTATTTGCGTTTGGCATAATTCCTTTAAGTTTAAGTATAGTGCTGCCGTGGAGCGTTATCAGGTAAGCCGAAATACGCTAATCAGTCAGGCGACAACTGGCGCTGCGCCTCTCTCTGATTTTCTTTATGAGATTCGTCGTGAAGTTGAGCTCGACTTGAAGAAATTTAATTACGATGAAGCTGCTCTTGCCGTAAAAGGTCTTGAAGATTTTTTGAGAGGTCCGGAGTGGATTTCTCATCCTGTCGCTGAATCCCGTTTTATGGCGGCAAATCGTGAAAGGGAACAATTGATTCCCATCGAGCAGCTCATCCCTCAGGCACAAGAATTGGGTGTCGACTTGACGCAACTGACTTTTGGCAATTTGAGCCTTGGGGGCGACAGGTCTAGGCTGCAGGCATTTAAGGATTATCTGACCATTAATGGCCACCGTTTTGTTAACGACTCCGTTAAACGTAACGGTAGGGTTGCTGTTATTGATGCTGCGGGATGGGTTTATCCCGCAGGTAAAATCAGGGATGTTGACACGCTTATTGTGGTAGATATGCCTAATAAAAAGGGTGCCATTAGACATATGGATAAGAAGCGATTCAAAGAGGTTTGGAGTCGTTTTCGTAAAGCCGAGAAGGAATTCAAGCGTAACAAAGATAAGATTTATACCGAATACGCTTCGTATAGAGATGTCTTTACTTCGATCGATTTCTGGAAACAGTATTTGAAAGAGGCGTCGGAGTAGTCTTCATGTGAGTGGGTTTCAAGGTGGGACCCACTCATTCTTTTGTATCATATGAGTAATTGTGCTTCGTTCATTGTTTGTCGTTGCGAAGGTTAAGCCATGTCCTTGCTTTCTACTATTAAAAAGATCCTCCCTGGCTCATCCCGATCGTTGCATGCTATGCATGAGGATATGGACCGTCGTTTTGACGAGGTTTTCGCCCGTATTGAGCAGGCCGATAACGGTATCAATATGAATATCAATTACAAATTCGATACTCGGCTATTTCCAGAAATTGAATTGCTCAAGCAACGCCAACAAAGTCTGTCAGAACAAATGAGGCTTCGCTTTGAATTGTTAGCGCGACGTGCGTACCCCGATCTCACCCCTTTTGAGCTCCGTTGCAAAATCTTTGATGCATTACCCGACGCCGAGGGTGATATTCGATTGATGCAGCAGGCAAACGCGGCCTTGATGAGTAAGCTAGACGCGATTTGTGTTGCCAATAATATTCAATACTGGCTTTCTTATGGTTCTCTTGTTGGCACCTTGTCTCGATCGGGTTTTATTCCTTGGGACGACGATATTGATATCTGCATGCTTAGGTCCGATGTGGATAAGCTCACTGCCGCTTTAATAGACGACCCTGAATATCAAATCACCCTCGTATATGACTGGTTTGTAAAGTGTCGTCAAGTTCGCTTTTGTTCAACTAATTCGCTTATACCTTGTTTTGTGGACATTTCGATTTACGACCGGGCGGCCGAGAATTCCAAGCGCGCGAACGATCAACTTAGGCAACTCAGAATTGAGCTTATGGATTTCTTTGACAAAAATGAACGTGAGTTTAGTTTTTGGAAAGATAATCCTTGGATGGTTCATCCACACAGTGGGCTTAGCGTGCAGTGCGGAGATGTTGACTTGGAAGCTCAGAGAACAGTTGTTTCTTCTGCGGAGATTGATCTTGTCCAGAGCGTATTCGATTCGTTTAATGAAAAGGCTCATGATCTAGGTTTGTTAACCGATGAGTCTCGTGGTGATTTTGCATACGCGATTGATAACGTTTTTGATGCCCCTAAACGTAAAATAATTTGGGACCGCAACGATATCCTTCCCGTAAGAAAGCATCCGTTTGACAGCTTCTCTTTTTTGGTTCCCGCGAAAGCGGAAAAGGTCGCTGATGATTGCTATCCTGGATGGCCTTACATGCCAATGGACATCTGTGGGCATGATCATTTTGCAAAGGATGTTTTGTCTGATCCCGATGTTCGCTCCGCGATGGCAAAGTTTGTCGACGAATGTAATTAGTAGTTACAACGGCTTTGATTAAGGTATTTAAAATGCAGTTTAAACTTGCGAATGTTGTACTTAAAGTTGAAAAGCATGCAAAGGATTTTCCCGAACTCTACTATCGCGTGCTCTCCGGTGGTGCTTCGTATGATGACGATATACATTCACTTCATGTCAATGGACACGTTGACTTTCTGACGTATGTGAATGGCCTATCTGCTGGCAAATGGCATCAGTATGCGTCTGTTGGCGGCGTTGTCTTGCATATGGCTTTATTTGGCAGGGGCCGGGTTGTCGTTCATGGAGTGAGATCTAGCGAGCTGAATCCTGTCGAGCTTAAATCGAATCCTTTTGATGGCAATGAAATTGATCCTTGCGTTCTCGATATTGATATCGATACAACCGGCTACGACTTGATCGGTTTTAGGATTGAGAGTGATGAGGGCTATTCCGTAGACCTCTTGAACGCCTCTTATCTGACTGATGTTCCTGAGGACTCAATTAACCAGATCAATCTTGCTCTTTCTACTACTACATTTAAGAATGAGCAGTACATTCTTCCGAATATTGAACTCGTTAAAGCGGGCATCTCCAAAGAGGACGGTCCGATTCGCGACCACTTCCACATGTTTGTCGTCGACAATGGACAGACGCTTGATTCTGCATCACTTTCCGATGAGCTAGTCACCGTGCTCCCGAATCCCAATACGGGCGGTTCGGGAGGATTCGCACGTGGAATGATGGCGGCTACTGAAACTCCTGATCAGTACACTCACATCATTTTGATGGATGACGATGTCTCTATTATGCCCGAGAGTTTGATCCGCACGTTCAATCTCCTCTCTCTTGCTAAAGGCAAGTATAAGGATGCCTTTATTAACGGCGCCATGCTCTCAATGGAGGACCCTACTCGTCAGTTCGAGGATGTCTCGTATGTGGCGACCACTGGTGCCTATCGTCGCGTAAAAGAGGACTTGAATGTTGGCAAGCTGTCCGACATCCTCGAAAATGAACGCACGAACGTTGAAGTTGATCAGGCCTATGGGGCTTGGTGGTATAGCTGCATTCCGGTGAAGGCTATCGAAAAGAACGGCCTTCCCATGCCTTTCTTTATCCGCTGCGACGACGTTGAGTTTGGCATGCGCAATAAGCCTGTCTACATGACCATGAATTGCATTTGCGTGTGGCATGCAAGCTTTGAGGGGCGTTTCCGCGCTTCGGTTGACTGCTACCAGTACTTCCGCAACTTCTTTGCCATGATTTCACTCGATGATTGTGCTGATGAGAAAATGTTTGTCCTTCGTATTCAGCGAGGGGTACGTCAGAACTTGCGCGATATGGATTATCAGGCTGCTGAGTTTATCCTTGATGGCTTTGAGGACTATCTGCGCGGCCCTGAGTATCTCCAGAAGCTTGATGGCGCCGCGACGATGATTGGTAAGGGTAAGTTAAACGAAAAGCTGATTCCTGTTTCCGAAATGGATCCAGAGCTTCTTCGCAAGGCTGGGGTTACGGAGCAAGTGCTCGCTAATGTTAATCTGGAATTCCATCCTTCGAAATTTATGAAGTATTGGAGATCTATTCCTTACGACAAACACTATCTTCCCGATGCGCTGTTGCGCGGAAAGCCCGGCTATGCAGTTAAGAATGGCAGCTGTACGCTTGAAGGCAATTCGACGCGTTGCAAGACGCTGGTATTTCTTGATCCGACCCGCGAGAAGGGGTCGGTCCGCACGATGGATCGGGCGCGGTTCAAGAGTATTCGCCGCCGAGAGCACGAACTGATGGCGCGCTATCGTAAAGAGGGCAAGAGCGTCAGGGGGGCATGGAAAGATGCCATGCCGTACATGACTTCGCGAGAGTTTTGGGAACAGTATTTAGGTCTGAAATAAGAAGAGGTCCGGATTAAGTCCGGACCTCTTCTTATTTTGAATAGGTTTTATAGGCTTGTAACTCCCATTGTTTTCTTTCGACTTTTGCAACTGAGTCGAGGATTAGTCCCGTTGCTAGGCTCAACCCACACAGGAACATGAATGAGGCCGCAAGTATGGCCGTGGGGAAGCGGGGGACTAAGCCGGTTTGGAAGTACTCCACAACAATTGGAATTCCGAGGGCAAGGCCTATGATGGCGAAGATGAGCGCTATAAGAGTAAAGAACTTGAGCGGACGATAGTCTTTAAAGAGCGTTCCAATCATTGCGATGACCTTGATGCCGTCGCTAACGGTGTTGAGCTTGGACTCGGAGCCTGCGGGCCGATCGCGATACTCCACCGGCACGTCTTTAATTCGCCAGCGGTGATCGACAGCGTGGATGGAGAGCTCGGTCTCAATCTGGAAGCCCTCGCTCAAAACGGGGAAGGTCTTGACGAAGGGTCTGCTCATGGCTCGGTAGCCGGTCATCACGTCGTCAAAGCTGTAGCCGTAAATCCACTTGATCATGGCGCGAACAAGATTGTTGCCAAAGCCGTGGAAGGCCCTCTTGTTCTCTTCGGCATAGGTGCCGTTTGACAGGCGATCGCCAACGGTCATATCGGCTTCGCCGTTAAGGATGGGCTCGCAAAGCGCCTTTGCCGCCTCGGCGGGGTAAGTGTCGTCTCCATCAACCATTAGATAGCATTCGGCGTCGACATCACGGAACATTTGGCGGCACACGTTGCCTTTGCCCTGTCTGGGCTCGTGGCGCACCGTGGCACCGTGCTGCTTGGCGATTTGCGAAGTGCCATCAGACGAGTTGTTGTCATATACAAAGACGGTTGCACCGGGTAACTCTCGATGAAAATCGTCGACAACTTTGCCAATCGTCAGCGCTTCGTTGTAGCAGGGGATTATGACGACGGTATTCGAATAGTCCATGTAGGACCTCCTTTAATGAATCAACGGGTCGAAAGTATACCTATCGTCTGCCCCTTTGATTAAATATGGGTTAGTTCTCCAGATTTGTTGCGGTGAGTTATCGTCAACGTGGGAGGGCTATACTTTCCACTGTTATGTTTTACGAGACAAGGAGATGGTCCGTGGCTGACAACGTAGAGAGTCAGAAAGCGGTGGCTAAACCGGCCTCTCACGCTAAAAATGATTTTGAAAAGGACAAGTTCATTCTTAAGCAGCTTGTCACCAAAGATTTTAAGATTAAATATCGTCGCAGTGTTCTGGGTGTGGCATGGTCCGTGCTTAACCCGCTGCTGATGATGATTGTTATGTCGATCGTGTTTTCGACAATCTTCGCGCAAGGTCGCAATGGTTCTATTACGCCCGAAATGTATCCGCTTTACTTGATCGTCGGTAACGTGACGTTCTCTGTCATGTCCGAGTCGACGAACCAAGCGCTTATGTCCATCATTTGGGCTTCCTCTCTGCTTAAGAAGGTTAAGGTGCACCGTTGGGTCTTTCCGGTGCAGAAGGTGCTGTTCTCGCTCGTTAACTTCGCCTTCTCTTTGGTTGCCGTCGCCTTGGTTATGCTTTGGTTCCACGTGCTTCCCACCTGGCATTTAATTCTGCTGCCGGTTTGCTTGCTCCTGCTCATGTGTTTCTGCATGGGCTTGGGCATGATGCTGTCTGCGCTGGCGGTTTTTTTCCGCGATGTTATGCACCTGTGGACCGTTGTTATCACGGCCTGGATGTATCTGACGCCGATTTTCTGGACAACCGACTTCATTAGCCAAATGGCACATTGGATCCAGGTCCTTGTGGTTGTGAATCCCATGTACAACTACCTCCAGTTTATGCGTGATATCTTCCTGTTTAATACCGTGCCTTCTGCGCTTACCTTTGGGCTGTGTGTTGTTTGGGCTATTCTTGCTCTTGCTATTGGTTACGCCGTCTTTCACAAGACCGAGCACAAGTTTATCCTCTACATCTAAGGAGTGCTGCTCATGACTGAATCTGCTATTGATTACAGCAAGCAGCCCCTTGCTGTTGAGGTCAAAGACGTCACCATGATCTTTAACATGGCGTCCGAGTCGCTTACGAACCTCAAAGAGTATTTTATTAAGCTCGCGAAGCATGAGCTGTTCTTTGAGGAATTCCGTGCGCTTAAGCACATTTCATTTGATGTGCATCGTGGCGAGGTCGTTGGCCTTGTTGGTACTAACGGTTCCGGCAAGTCTACGATGCTCAAGATCATCGCTGGCGTTTTGGAGCCCAGCGAAGGTGAGGTTAAGGTTCACGGCAATATTGCGCCGCTGATTGAGCTTGGTGCTGGCTTTGACCCGGAGCTTACGGCTCGTGAGAACATCTATCTGAACGGTGCGCTGCTTGGCTATACCAAGGAGTTTATCGACGCTAGTTTTGACGAGATTATTGAGTTCGCCGAGCTTAAAGACTTCGTTGACATGCCCTTGAAGAACTTCTCGTCGGGTATGGTCGCGCGTATCGCCTTTGCTATCGCTACGATTACCGAGCCCGATATTCTCATCGTCGATGAGACGCTTTCTGTTGGCGATGTCTTTTTCCAGCAGAAATGCGAGCGCCGTATTCAGCACTTTATTGAGAGTGGCGACGTCACGGTCTTGTTCGTTTCTCACTCCATGGAGCAGGTTGAGCGTATTTGCCAGCGTGCTGTGTGGATCGAGAAGGGTGATCTGCGCATAGATGGTCCCGTGGACGAGGTCTGCAAGGCGTACCACGATCAGTTCAAGTAGGTTATAATTTATTGGTCGTGTGAACTTGTACCCGCTTGGACGCCCGGCTTTATGCTCCATTAGCTCAGTTGGATAGAGCAGGG
>CAVALS010000114.1:0-8431 GCA_963589385.1 Bacteroidaceae bacterium | reverse complement strand
TACTCCTTCACCTGGCGAATGCTGAAGGTTCCAAAGTGAAAGACGCTCGCCGCCAGTACGGCGTCGGCCTCGCCCTCAATCACACCCTCGGCAAAATGCTCGAGCGTACCCACTCCGCCGCTCGCGATGACGGGAATCGGCACCGCGCGCGCCACGGCGCGGGTGAGCGCCAAATCAAAGCCGGCCTTGGTGCCATCGCGATCCATGCTGGTGAGCAGGATCTCGCCGGCGCCACGACGAGCCGCCTCCTCGGCCCACGCCACCGCGTCGATACCCGTAGCGTTGCGACCGCCCGCCGTAAAGACCTCCCACTTATCGGCGCCCGGCTCCCCGGGCAGCCCCACACGCTTGGCATCGATCGCCACGACCACGGCCTGGCTACCAAACGCCGCGGCAGCCTGGCTAATCAGCGACGGGTCGCGCACGGCGGCAGAGTTGAGCGACACCTTGTCGGCACCGGCGGCAACCATGGTGCGCATGCCCGCCAGGTCGCGAAAGCCGCCGCCCACGGTATAGGGAATGGCCAGCTCCTCGGCCGCATGCGCCGCCATCTCGATAGTCGTCGCACGGTTGTCGCTCGTGGCGGTAATGTCCAGGAAGACGACCTCGTCCGCACCTTCGCGATCGTAGGCGCGCGCCAGCTCCACCGGATCGCCCGCATCGCGCAAGCTCACAAAGTTGACGCCTTTGACCACACGGCCATCCTTGACGTCCAAGCAGGGAATCACGCGTTTGGTAAGCATGGGCTATTCCTCCCCTCGAGCGGCGGCCAGCGCCTGGGCCAACGTAAAGTTGCCCTCGTAGAGCGCACGACCGGTAATGGCACCTTCAATCGCGCCCTCACCCACCGCGGCCAGTGCGCGGATGTCGTCGAGCGCCGAGATGCCGCCCGAAGCCACGACGGGAAAACCCGCGACCTCGGCCACATGGCGATACGCCGCCACATCGATGCCCGTCTGCATGCCATCGCGCGCGATGTCGGTATACACCAGATGCTTAAAGCCCAGCTCGGAAAGCTGTGCCACGGCATCGTCGAGTGCCACGCCCGCGCCATCACGCCAGGCGTTCACCTTGACCTGGCCGTCGCGCGCGGCAATATCTGCCACCAACAGCTCGCCAAAGCCTTGGGCCGCCACCTCGGCAAAACCCGGCTCGGTCACGAGCACCGTGCCCAGCGCAATGCGACGCGCACCGTAGCCGGCCAACTCGTCGATGCGCGCGAGCGAGCGGACGCCGCCGCCCACGTCCACAGACAGACCGTCGACGCCGCAGATGGCCTTAATCGCCGCCGAGTTAGCAGCGCGCGCGTCCTCGTCCTCGCCAAAGGCGGCGGACAGGTCGACGACGTGCACCCAGCTCGCACCCTGCTCGGCAAACGAGCGGGCGACTGCCACGGGGTCGTCGGAATATACCTTGCAGCGGCTGCGGTCGCCGCGCTCCAGGCGCACGACCTTGCCGCCGATCAGATCGATTGCGGGAAACAGGATCATCGGCCAACCTCCTCGACGATGTTGACGAAGTTCTTAAGGATACGCTGCCCCAGCGCGGAGGATTTCTCGGGATGGAACTGACAACCCCACACGTTGCCGTGGCGCACGATGCACGGGAAGCTCCGCGTATAGTGCGTGCGCGCCAGCACATCGGCGGCATCGGCATCGTCGGCCACCGCGTAGCTGTGGGTGAAGTACATGTTGGCACCCTCGGCAAAACCAGTAAGCAGCGGATCGGCCGCACCGGCGGGCGTCATGTGCACCTGGTCCCAGCCCACGTGCGGCACCTTCAGGCGACTCGATTCCAAGCGCGTGCACGAGCCACGCATAATACCCAGGCCATCGACCCAGGGACCGCCAGCCTGCTCGGGGGTGTTGCCATCGGCAACCGCGCCCTCGTCCGCAGGCACGCCCTCGTTGCCGCGCTCAAAAAATAGCTGAAGGCCCAGGCAGATACCGAGCAGCGGAGTTCCGGCGGCGACGGCATCGAGCACCGCGTCCGCCTCGCCGCTCTGGCGCATAAAGGCGATCGCGTCATAGAACGCGCCCACGCCCGGGATGACCAGGCCGTCGGCGCGGCGGATCTGCTCCGGATCGTCCGATGTGCAGGCGGCGGCACCGGCGCGCGCAAGCCCGCGCACAACACTCGATAAGTTGCCCTTGTGGTAGTCGATCACCACGATCTTCGGTTCGCCCACGCGACCCTCCTTTTCCCCATTCAAAACCTGTCCCTTTTTGGCAGGTTACAGTGAACCCTTGGTGCTGGGGATGCCCCGCACGCGGGGATCGAGCTCGCAGGCGTGGCGCATCGTGCGGCCCACGGCCTTAAAGGCGGCCTCGATAATGTGATGCGAGTTGCCGCCCGCCAGCTCGCGCACGTGCAGCGTGAGCTTGGCGTCGCGCGCAAAGGCGTAGAAGAACTCGACGGCCAGCTCGGTATCGAAGCTGCCCACGCGCCCGGTCGGCACGGGCAGCTCGCAGTAGGCCTGCCCGCGGCCCGAAATATCAACAGCAGCCATCACAAGTGTCTCGTCCATGGCGATCGCCGCGTCGGCAAAGCGCGTAATGCCCGCCTTGTCGCCCAGCGCCTGGCAAAACGCCTCGCCCAGCACAATACCCGCGTCCTCGACGGTGTGGTGCGCATCGACCTCGACGTCGCCCACCGCGTGCACCGTCAGATCGAACAGACCATGGCGGCCAAAAGCGTTGAGCATGTGGTCGAAAAACGGCACGCCGGTCGAGATGTCGCACACGCCAGATCCGTCCAGGTCGAGCTTTACGACAATGTCGGTCTCGCCCGTCTTGCGGGTTACCTCGGCATAGCGGTCCATCTACATCTCCTCCTTCACCAGCGCGGCAAACGCGGCCAGCACCTCGTTGTTTTCCTGCGGGGTGCCCACGGTAATGCGCAGGCAGTCCGCGAGCCCCGGCGCGTAGCTAAAGTCGCGCACCAAAATTGAATACTCGTCGCGCAGGCGCTCGCGCACGCGCGTGGCGTGCGGTGTGCGCACGAGCACAAAGTTCGCTGCGCTCGGCCATGCCTCCACGGGCAGGCCCTCGGCAGCCATCGCGCGCAGGGCGCACAGCTCGCGCTCGCGCTCGGATGCGACCTGCGCCACCACGGGTGCATAGGCATCACGGGCACGCACGCAGGCAAGTGCTGCCGCCTGGCTCAGCACGTTGACCGAATAGATCTGGCGAATCGCCGCGAACACATCGATGACCTCGGGCGCCGCGATCACATAGCCCAGACGCGTGCCGGCGGCGCCGAACGCCTTGGACAGCGTGTGCAGAATCACCAGGTTGGGATGCTCGGCGATAAGGCCTTGCGCCGTGGTGGCCGCGCCAAACGAATCGTCCGCAAACTCAACGTAGGCCTCGTCGACCATGACCATGCCGGGGCACGCATCGCACAGGGCCGCGACAAAGTCGAGCGGTGCCACGTCGCCCGTGGGGTTGTTGGGCGAAGTCACGATGGCCAGGCTGCACTCCGGCGCCGCGGCAAGCACGGCTGCCTGGTCGAGCTCAAAGCTCGCCGGGTCGCGCCACACGTCGCGCACCTCGGTCTGACAGAGCGATGCAAAGAACGCATACTCGCTAAAGCACGGCGGGCAGTTGAGCAGGGTCCGCCCCGCGCCGCCAAACGCCAGCAGGTAGTTATAGAGCAGCTCATCGCCGCCGTTTCCCACGCAAATATTCTCACGTGCCACGCCATGCCAGGCAGCAAGCTCATCGCGCAGGTCGTTGGACATGGGATCGGGATAGCGGTTGAGCGGTGTGGCAGCCAAGGCCGCATCGATTGTCTCGCGCACGCCGACCGGCACGGGATAGGTGTTCTCGTTGGCCGAAAGATTGATGCGCGTAGGCGTAAAGTTGGGATCATAGGGCTCAATGCCGGCCAGGTAGGGCTGGACGAGTTCCTTCATGCGCGGCGTAAGTTCGGCCATGTTAGGCCTCCTCGCCGGTCGCGCCAGCGCCATCCGAGCCTGCAGCCGCCAGGTCCACACCCTCGGCGACCGTCGCCACAGCGTCGCCCGGCCAGGCGACCTTGGTCAGGTCGGCCGCAGCCAGCGACTCGGCACTCACGGCATCCTCGCCCTGCTCCAGCACGCGACGACGCAGGGCGGCAGAGAGCGCGTGCGCCCACAGGCCCTCGGCCTCGGCCAGGCGCTGCGTAGCGGGAGCGTCGGAGAGCAGGCCCTCAGGTGTATAGCAAATGACGCTCGAGCGCTTAACGAACTCTTCGACCGAAAGCGGGTTGGAGAACATGGCCGTGCCGCCGGTCGGCAGCGTGTGGTTGGGGCCGGCAACATAATCGCCGAGTGGCTCAGAGCTCCAAGCGCCCACAAAAATGGCGCCGGCGTTGCGAATGCCGCCGAGCAGGCCCATCGCGTCCTTGCAGTGCAGCTCAAGGTGCTCGGGTGCCACGGTGTTCACCGCCTCGACGGCGGCAGCCATATCGGCAGCCACCACGATGGTGCCCTCGTTGTCGAGCGAGGCGCGCGTGATCTCGGCACGCGGGGACTGCGTCACGAGAATGTCGATACCCGCCTCGACCTCACGCGCAAACTGCTCGTCGCAAGTCACCAGGTAGCAGGCAGCCAGCGGATCGTGCTCGGCCTGCGCCATCAGGTCGGCAGCGACCACCATGGGCTTGGCCGTGGCATCGGCCAGTACGCAGACCTCGGACGGGCCAGCGACCATGTCGATTCCGACGTCGCCCGAGACAATCTGCTTGGCCGCGGCGACAAAGGCGTTGCCCGGACCGGTGATCTTGTCGACGCGCGGAATGGTCTCGGTGCCGTACGCCAGCGCGGCCACGGCCTGAGCGCCGCCCACCATATAGATTTCGTCCACGCCGCCGAGCTTTGCCGCGGCGAGCGTGTAGGGGCTGATCAGGCCGTCCTTTTGCGGCGGGGTCACCATGACCACGCGTTTGACGCCGGCCACCTTGGCGGGAATGGCATTCATGAGCACCGTGGAGGGATACTGCGCGCGGCCGCCCGGCACGTAGATGCCGGCCGCCGCGAGCGGGGTCACCTTAACGCCGAGCATCGTGCCGTCCGCACGCGTGGTAAACCAGCTCTGCTCGACCTCGCGCTGGTGGAACTCGCGAATCTGGCGCGCGGCCTTCTCGAGCGCGGCGACAAAGGCCGGATCGAGGCCTTCGAGCGCGGCATCGATCTGCTCTTGCGGCAAGCGGAAGCTCTGCAGCTCGACACCGTCAAAACGCTGGCAGTAATCGCGCACCGTGGCATCGCCGTTGGCGCGCACGTTGGCCACGATATCGCGGGCGGCGTCGACGATGTTTTGCGGCAGCACACCCTTGCGGTTGAGCTGGTTGGTAACGAGGCGCTCACCGGGAGCAAGCTTGATGGTCTTCATATCGGTATCCCCTATCGGTCGAGGTTGTGTTCGAAAAACGAGAGGCCGGGCGGCGGCGCCAATCGGCCCGCAGCCCGTACGTTGGGGCGCCCGTGCGTGTTCGCGCTATTGTGCCGAGCCCGCGACGGGCTCAAAATGCTTGTCCTTCACGGCCGTGGCCAAGCGATCGGCCAGATTGCGCACGCGCGGATCCAGGCGCGCGGCACCCGGGTTGACAAAGAAGCGGGCCGTACAGTCCATGATGCGACCGGTGATGACCAGGTCGTTGTCGCGCAGCGTGGCACCCGTGGCGGTAATATCCACAATGCGATCGGTCATGCCGACGATGGGGCCCAGCTCGATGTTGCCGTGCAGCGAGACGATATCGGCATTCACGCCGCGCTCGGCATACCAGGCGCTCGCGATGCGCGGATACTTGGTGGCCACGCGAAGCGAGCCGCGGCGGGCATAGTTGCGCTCGGCCTGGCCAGCGCGCCACGCGGGCTCCGCCTCGATAAAGGTGCACAGGCCGTAGCCCAGATCGACCAGCTGCAGCAGGTTGAGGTCTGCCTCGATGAGCGAGTCCCAGCCACAGATGCCGCAATCGGCACCACCGCAGCCCACAAAGGCGGGCGCATCGCTGGGTCGCACGATGACAAATTCGATATCGCCGACCGCACCCTCACCGGCGTGTGTGTCGCGGCCGCGCACGATCAGGTGACGGCCGGGGTCACGCAGCTCAGAGACGTCCAAGCCCGCGGCCTCGAGCACGTCGAGCGTGTCGGCCTTGAGCGAGCCCTTGGGCACGGCAATGCGCAGCGGACCCTCGGCGCCGCGACCCACGGCATGGTCACCATCGGAAGCAGCGTCCTCGGCCGAGGTATGCGCGGCCTCCAGACGCTCGAGCGAAAAGGCAAAGCCCGCCGCCGACACCTCGATGCCGTCGCCAAATGCGCCGGTAAAGATGGAGTCGTAGCGTCCGCCCGAACCCACCGGATCGGGCAGGCCGCCGGCATAGGCCTTAAAGACCAGGCCCGTGTAGTAATCGAAAGAGTTCATGATAGAGAAGTCGAACGACAGCACCTGGGCGTCCTCGGGTGCCAGGCCCTCAACCAGGGCACGCAGCTCGCGCGTCAGCGGCGCGACGATACCGGCGGCCTCCAGCAGCGCGTCCGCGCGGTCGAGTACCTCGGCACCGCCGTGCAGACGCGGCAGCTCGCTAATGGCGGCCTTGACGGCATCGGACTCGGTGCTTGCCGCCACGCGGGCATCGAGGCCCACAAAGTCGTTGGCGTGCACGCAGCGCAGGGCCTCGGCGGCCAGCTCGCGATCCTCGCACGCCGCGAGCAGCTCCTTAAACGGACGCACGCTACCTGCGAAAATGCGCGCATCGGGCAGTGCCAGCTTACGCACGGCCTCGGCCACGAGCGAGACAATCTCGACATCGCCCGCGGTATCGCCCGCACCGATAAGCTCAAAGCCCAGCTGTGTAAACTGACGCGAGCCACCGGCATTGCGCTGGCACTCGCGAACCACCGGCGCCTCGTAGCGAAGGCGCAGCGGCAGGTCGGCCGCGCGCATGCGGGTCGAAACCAAACGCACGATCGGTAGCGTATTGTCGGGACGGACCACCAGCAGGCGGCCATCATCGTCAAAGAGCTTAAACGGCGTGTCCGCGATGCGGCCGCCCTCCTCGAGCGAACCCTTGTCCTCGAGCAGCGGCGTCTCGACCGGAAGATAATGATGCTCCCTGAAGCAGCCCTTCACCGTCAGCGCGATCTCCTCGCGCGCCTGAGCCTCCTCGGGCAATATGTCCCGGAATCCCCACGGTGTGGCCGTCATCTGGTGAGCCTCCTCATGCTGTGTTTCGTATAGAGCAGAAGACCGGCATAGCTCCGCCGGTCTTCTGGGTACTTTAGCATACTAGAGTGCTTGCGGGGAAAATCCGTCGCAGCCGCTCACACCGTATTCATTTGGAAACATAGGAGCGGATTGTCGCAACCCAACCCCACCTAGACGCCAATCGCACGACGATACTCTGCCATTACCTGCGCATCGGCAGCTGCGGGGTCGGCAAAATAGCGCCAGTCATAGGTCTCGGCCGAAACAACTCCGCGATAGCCGCGCGCCACCAGCCTATCCAGGTCGGCGCGCATATCGCGGTCGCCGTCACCCCAAGCAAGATGCGTCGTGCCATCTGCCGCAACATCGACAAAATGCACGTGGGCGACATCATCGCCAAGCAGATCGAAATAATCGTCGATGGTATCCCCCGCCACCGCCATAGCGCCCAAATCCAGACACGCCTTAAGTGCCGGATGATCAACTGCCTCGATCATGCGCTTCGTATCGGCCGCCGAGTTCACGATCATCGACTCAACCGGCTGTAGGGCCTCGAGCACCAGTCGCGCGCCGCACTCTCCCGCATGCTCGGCAATCGCACGCAGCATCGAGGCGCTGCGACCCCACGCGTCCTCGATCGGCTCGTTCAAAAATGCCCAGCCGCTCGAGACCATGACCTGCTCGGTTCCAAGTTCCGCCGCGATATCTACAACGTTCTTAAAGTACGCGAGCGTGCGGGCACGCGCCTCATTCCCGCGCGCCGCGATATTCCACGGCTTGGGGTTGTTCTGTTCGGGACAAAGCCCCACAATCCGAACCCCATACCGCTGCGACAGCTCCCGTACCCGCTCGAGCGAATCGTATCCATGGCAATCGACATACAGATGCATCGCCCCGGTCCAAAGCTCGCAACACGTGTAGCCCGAAGCCGACGCCGAAGAAAAGAACTCCTCAAGATCAAAGTAGCGATGGCTGATATTCATAACGGCAAGCTGGGGGTAGCTCATAATTACTCTCCAACCCAAACGGGGCCCCGTTCCATATAGGAGCGGGGCCCAATTACACAAACGTTATTTGCTCTTAGTAATCGAACTGGTGATAGTAACGACGATAGTTGAGGTTGTGCTTGGTGACCGTCTCGTAGTAAGCGGCAAGGCGATCGGTGATCAGCGAGGAGAGGATCCACGGGGAGACGATGACGCGGAACTCGTCGTCAAGGCCGGGGATCGCGAACT
>CAVALS010000113.1:0-8491 GCA_963589385.1 Bacteroidaceae bacterium | reverse complement strand
ATCCCCAGCAGGAGCTGCTGCAGATCGACACGACCAACATCCTGTTTATCTGCGGTGGTGCCTTTGTGGGTCTGGACAAGATCATCGCCGATCGCGTGGGCAACAAGGGCGTGGGCTTTAACTCCGAGATCGCCGGCCCCACCTCGGTCGACGAGAACGACCTGCTGCGTCAGGTGCTCCCGCAGGACCTCAACGCCTTTGGCATGATTCCCGAGTTTGTGGGACGTACGCCCGTCGTCACCCAGACGCAGGCGCTCGACGAGGACGACCTGGTGTCGATCCTGACCGAGCCCAAGAACGCCGTGGTGCGTCAGTACCGCAAGATGTTCCAGCTCGAGGACGTTGAGCTTGAGTTTGAGGACGCCGCCCTGCACGAGATCGCCCGTATGGCGCTTGCCCGCAAGACCGGCGCCCGCGGCCTGCGCTCCATCTGCGAGGACGTGCTGCAGCAGACGATGTTCGACCTCCCCAGCGAGGAGGGCGTCGCCAAGGTCATCGTGACCGAAGCCTCCGTAAAGGGCGAAGAACAGCCCCAACGCATCTACGGGTAAACCAGCAAAAAACGTGCTTGTAAATAGCCTCCGACCACCCGCGGTCGGAGGCTATTTTATATATACGCAATAACCCCAACTACCTGTGTTATTCTGTGTGTTTGTTTAAGCCTCAGCGAAGTCATATCAGACTGAAGTAATCGATACCTAAGGGGAGGAATGTAGGCCCGATTTTCGTAGATTCCGCACGAGCCGAAGACCACTTAATGTGGTCTTCGAGCGAGCCAGGACTTGACCGAGCGAAAATCGGGCCTACATTCCTCCCCGACGGGCAAGGGAGAGATATATGGAAGAGATGCCCAAGAACTACGATCCGTCGACCAACGAGCCGGCGATCCTGCAGAAGTGGCTCGACGGCGGCTACTACAAGCGCCGTGAGGGCGTGGGCGACTGCACCGTCACCATTCCGCCTCCCAACGTGACCGGCAAGCTCCACATGGGCCACGCTACCGACGACTCCATCCAGGACGCTATCATCCGTATGGCCCGCATGCGCGGCAAGTCCACGCGCTGGGTGCTCGGCACCGACCACGCCGGTATCGCCACGCAGACCAAGGTCGACAAGAAGCTCAAGAGCGAGGGAATCAGCCGCCTGGAGATTGGCCGCGACAAGTTTGTCGACGCCTGCTGGGACTGGACCCACGAGTACGGCGGCATCATCGTCGAGCAGATTAAACGTATGGGCTGCTCTGTCGACTTCGATAACGAGCGCTTCACCATGGACGAGGACTACGCCCAGGCCGTGCGCAAGGTGTTCTGCGATTGGTACCACGACGGCCTGATCTATCGCGGCAAGCGCATCGTCAACTGGTGCCCCAACTGCACCACCGCCATCTCGGATGACGAGGCCGAGTACAAGGACGAGAAGGGCCACCTGTGGCACCTGCGCTACCCGCTGAGCGAGCCGGTTAACGGCCAGGACTACATCGTCGTCGCCACCACTCGTCCCGAGACCATGCTCGGCGACACGGGCGTTGCCGTTTCCCCGAAGGACCCCGAGAAGGCCGCCTTCGTGGGCAAGACCGTCAAGCTCCCCATCGTCGACCGTGAGATCCCCATCTTTGAGGATTGGCATGTCGACGCCAACTTCGGTTCCGGCTTCGTTAAGGTTACTCCGGCCCACGACCCCAACGACTACGCCATGGGCCAGGCCCACGACCTGCCGCAGATCAATATCTTCGACGAGCACGCCGTGGTCGTCGAGGGCTACGGCGAGTTCACCGGCATGACCCGCGAGGAGTGCCGCGAGGCCGTCATCAAGTGGTTTGAGGAGCATGACCTGCTCGATCACGTCGAGGACCACGACCACTCCGTCATGCACTGCTACCGTTGCGACGCCGCGCTGGAGCCGTGGCTTTCCGAGCAGTGGTTTGTGGCCGTCGACAAGCTCAAGGGGCCGGCGCTTGACGCCGTCAACTCCGGCAAGGTCACGTTCCACCCCGCGCGCTGGACGCAGACCTACACCACCTGGATGGAAAACCTCAAGGACTGGTGCATCAGCCGCCAGCTGTGGTGGGGCCACCGCATCCCCGTGTTCTACTGCGAGGACTGCGGCTGGGAGGACGCCCTGGCCGAGGACACCGACGTGTGCCCCAAGTGCGGCGGTCATCACGTGCACCAGGACGAGAACGTGCTGGACACCTGGTTCAGCTCGCAGCTGTGGACTTTCGCCACGCAGGGCTGGCCGCAAAAGCCGGAGCTGCTCGAGGGACATCACCCCACGACGGCGCTCGTTACCGCACGCGATATCATCGCGCTGTGGGTTGCCCGCATGGTCATGAGCTCGCTTTACTTCCTGGACGAGGTGCCGTTTAAGGACGTCGTCATCTACCCGACGATCCTTGCCAAGGACGGCAGCCGCATGTCCAAGTCCAAGGGCAACGGCGTTGACCCCATGGACCTCATTGGCATGTACGGTGCCGACGCCATGCGCTACAACCTGCTGACGCTGTGCACCAATAACCAGGACGTTAAGTTCGACGCGAACATCGACAAGAAGACCAAGAAGCTCATCGACAGCCCGCGCACCGAGCAGGCCAAGAGCTTTGTGACCAAGATCTGGAACGCAAGCCGCTTCCTGCTCATGAACATGGAGGGCTACACGCCCGGCGAGCCCGTCGTGGAGACGCCGGCCGACGCCTGGATGTTCAGCCGTCTGGCAAAGGCTGTGAAGATGGTCACCGAGGGCATCGAGAACTACACCTTTGGCGACATGGCCCGCGGCGTGCAGCAGTTCTTCTGGAACGAGGTCTGCGACTGGTACGTCGAGGTCACCAAGGCCCGCCTGAAGGGCGAGGGCCGTCTGCAGGCCCAGCGCAACCTGATCTTTGTGCTCGACACCTCCATTCGCCTGATGCACCCGCTCATGCCGTTTGTTACCGAGGAGATCTGGGACAACATGCCGGCGAGCGTGCTCGATTTGGACGCCGAGGGCAACGTGGACCGCGCCGAGGCGCTCATGATCGCCAAGTGGCCGGAGCCCGCCGACTACGCCAAGTATGTCGACGAGGATGCCGAGCGCGCGTTTGAGCTGTGCCGCACCGTCGTGTCTGCCGCCCGCGCTACGCGTTCGCGTTATCGCTTGAGCCCCAAGGCCGAGCTCGACGTGGTCGTGCGCGCCGGTGCCGAGGATATCGAGAAGCTCGAGAGCCTGCGCTCGACCATCGAGCCGCTGGCGAACACCGCTTCGCTGGTCATGGGTACTGATGTTGAGAAGCCTGCCGCGAGCATTGCCGTGGTCGATAGCGGCGTTGAGGTCTTTGTGGTGCTCGAGGGCAAGGTCGACCTTTCGGCCGAGAAGGCGCGCCTGGAGAAGGAGATCGCCGCGGCGCAGAAGGAGCTCGCCGGCTGTGAGAAGACGCTCGCCAACGAGGGCTTTGTGGCCAAGGCCGCGCCCGCGGTGGTCCAGAAGAAGAGGGACCGTGCAGCTGAGCTCAAGGAGATCCTGGCGGCGCTGACTGCTCAGGTTGCTGACTTCTCGTAGGCGGTACTGGGGGACGCGGTTTGGGGCATTGCTCGCTACTGCGGACAGTCCTGCTCGCACGAAGGCCACATTAAGTGGCCTTCGGCTCGTGCGGAACTTGTATCGAGCAAAGCCCCAAACCGCTCCCATAGCGGTTACGGGGACGTCCGCTGCCTGGTAGGGCCACTTGGTTGTGGCCTTGTTCTCGCTGCAAAGCGGTGTTTGGCTGATATTTTGAATGGGAGGGGCTCGTTGTTGCTTACGGGCCTTTTTTTATGTTGAGGGGACTTTGGCTATGGCAAAGCGTTCTGGGTTGTATTCGGTGCCGTTTGAGGTTCCGGAACTTTCTTTTGATGAGGCTGTTGCACTTGCGGCCGATACGGGCAAGATTGCGCGTTATTCCACGCCGTTGCTCGAGACCGTCGTTGAGATGCTCGATGAGCTTGGTCGTCCTGACGAGTTCTATGATTGCGTCCAGATAGCCGGTACCAATGGAAAGACCTCGACGACGCGATTCTCGGCTGCCATTCTTCGTGGTGAGGGCCTTAAGACGGCACTCTTTACGTCGCCTCATCTGGTGCGCTATCCCGAGCGTATGGAGATTGACGGAAAGGTCGTCTCAGACGAGGTCTTTGCCCATGGTGTCTCTGCGGCGTACGAGGCGGGTCGTCGTCTCAACGCACGTCGTGAGGCAGCGGGCGAGGAGCTCCGATCTATTACGCCCTTCGATCTTTTGTCCGTGGCTGGTTTGACTATGTTTGCTGAGGCTTGTGTGGACGTGGCCGTGCTTGAGGTTGGCATGGGCGGACGATGGGATGCTACGAGTGCGACCGATCCCGTCGCCGTTGCCATTACGGGCATTGGGCTCGATCACACACGTATTTTGGGCGACACGCTCGAGGCCATTGCGGGGGAGAAGGCTGCGGTTATCAAACCCGGGCGCTTGGTTGTTTTGGGCGAGGGCGCGCATGAGGCGAGCGTTCAGCGTGTGATGGATGCCCGTTGCCGCGAGTGCGGCGTCGTGCCACTCGTGGTGAGCCACGCCACGACTAAGGTGCCGGCGCATGTGGGCGACACGATTGAGTTTAGCTGCACCACGCCGCGTGCGATCTATACGTCGGGCATGGTTAAGCCGGCGTATCAGCCGCAGAATGCCGCGTGCGCGATTATGCTTTGCGAGGGGTATCTGGGTTGCGAGCTCGATCATGATAAGCTCGATGCGTCGCTTATGGGCTGCCCCACGCCGGGCCGATTTGATGTGCTGGGAACTGATCCGCTCAAGCTGATCGACGCCTGTCACAACCCTCAGAGCTGCGAGAACTTTGTGAGCGCGCTGGACGAGATCGATCCGTGCGTGGAGAATCGCCCCACGCTGCTGTGCGCCGCGCTGGCAGACAAGGACGTGGCGGGCATCGTCGACGTACTGATCCCGGCCTTCCCGCGCGTGGTCGTAACCCAGACCGATTCCGATCGCGCCCTGCCGGCAGAGGAGCTTGCTGCCCTCGTTGATGCCGATAAGCTCGCGGGCGTATACCCGAGCGTGTCCGAGGCCCTCGCTGCCTTCGATGCCGCGGGCGAGTCCTTCGTGGCAGCCGGCACCATCACCCTAGCCGGCGAAGTAGCAGGCCTGCTGCGCTAACCCATTCCCTCATCAGTTGCGGTGAAATAGTTCCTGTTTCAGTTTTTAGCGGCCCATCCAGGAACTATTCCACCGCAACTCAAAAACAGTTAATTTGGGACGGTGCTTTTTTGGCTGCCCTGTGCCCCGAGTTGACTCGCTTGACACGAAATCGGCCTATTTACTACGTTTGACCGGTTACCCTCGACCACACGGAAAATCGTGAAATCAAAACCGCAGGTAGACGGCTAGCTGGTTTTTAAAAAAAGACCCGCATGGTCGACCCATGCGGGTTAAACGTAGTAGATGGCCCGTTTTCGTGGCGCGGCGTTAGCGGAATGTGTCAAAGGGGCTGTCCCTTTGACACATTGGTTACTCTAGGCGGACCGGATCGTGGGGGTAAGCGTTGAGAATCTCGACGCCGTTCTCGGTCACCAGGGCTAGGTCCTCGATGCGGACGCCGGTGCGGCCGGGGAGGTAGATGCCCGGCTCGATAGAGAAGGTCATGCCCGGTTCAACGACCTGCTCGTTGACGAGCGAGACGTCGCCTGGCTCGTGGTCCTGCAGGCCGATCGAGTGGCCCAGGCGATGCGTGAAGTACTTGCCGTAGCCAGCGTCCTCAATCACGTCGCGCGCGGCACGGTCTAGGTCGCACATGCGTGCGCCTGGCGCGATGAGCGCCTCGGCGGCCTCGTTGGCACGGCGCACGATGTCGTAGATGCGTGCGGTCTCCTCGTCCGGCTCGCCCCAAAAGAACGTGCGCGTCATGTCCGAGCAGTAGTTGCGATGGCGTCCGCCAATGTCGAACAGCACCACGTCGCCGCGCTTGAGTACGGTGTCGTCGGGTTTGTGATGCGGGTCGCCGGCGTTGGCGCCAAAGCTCACGATCGGCGGAAAGCTAAAGCCCTCGCAGCCGTGCTTGCGATACAGGCCGAGCATCTGGTCGGCAATCTCGCGCTCCGTCACGCCCTCGTGGACGAGCTTGATGGCGTCGGCCATCACGGCGTCGTTGGCTGCCGAGGAAACGCGCATAAGCTCCTGCTCGGTAGCGTCTTTGTACGTGCGTGCGTCGGTGACGGCAAAGTCGCCCAGGAAAAACTCGCTGGCGGCATGGCGCTCCATGAGGGGCATCAAAAAGCCGGAACGCATGATGGTGTCGATACCAAGTGGCTTGTCTGGGTCGATCTCACGCGCGATGGCGTCGGCCACGACATCGGTATCGGTGTGGTAGGCAACGCGGGCATTGTCATACTCGGGCAGCTGATGCAGGGCGTTGACCAGGATCACGGGCTCGCTACCGCGTACGAGCAGCACACCGCAAAAACGCTCGAACATATCGGCATAAAAGCCGGTCAGGTAATAAATCGACCACGGGTCGTTTACGAGCAGCTGTGCGCCGGGGTGCTGAGCCTCGAGCGCATCGAGCACGCGCTCCACACGTTGGTCATCGACATGTGCCATGAAACATCCTTTCGCTAGGTTGCCACCATGGTATCCCCAATGCTAGGGTAGTCAATTTGCGATGGGGTTATTTTAGCTGCGTCCAACATGCGGAATGATTTTTCTGGGACGGGGATGAAATAATCATTCGGCACCCAATGATTATTTCATCCCCGTCCCAGAAAAATCATTTGAGCGAACGTTCGGGCAAAAGTAGCTAAAAGAGGCCCGTCCCAAATGGGCTGGTTTCAAAAGTATGGTGGATTACGGGGCTGGACCTGTATTACTTGACCATGAGAAGAATCGCGAAATTAAAACCGCAGGTAGACGGCTTATCAAAAATCGAAAATTGCCGGTATGGATGGGGGTCTCCGAATCAGCCCCGTAATCCAGCATAGTTTTGAAATGGCACTAAAGTGGGCACAGGCTATATACCGATTCCAAGGATAGTTGCGGTGGAATAGTTCCTGGATGCCGGGGTTTTGGCGGAAATCAGGAACCATTCCACCGCAATTGAGGAGGGCGGGGTGGATGGCGGGGTAGTTAAAAGAGCCGAGTCCTAAATTAGCTGCTTAAACTGGGTCGATGTCCATGCTGGCGATGAGGTCGATGTTGGTGCCGAGGAGGTTCTCCAGCACGACGTCGCCCATGCGGATGGGGGCGTTGACGACTAGGCCTCGGATGAGGGCCATGGCTTGGGCGTGGAGGGCCAGCGGGATGGCTTCGGCGGTGCGCACGGGGAGCAGAGCTTCGTTGCCGCCGGAGACAGCCACGGTCGTCGTGAGCACGCGCATGGGGCAGGTGAGCTCCTGATGTGCGAACTTATCACCACGCGGGCATCTGTTGCCGGTCACGGAGCGCACTTCTGCCACGGCGCCGTCTGCGTCACGCTCTACCTCTACGGTCAGAAGGCACTCGGATGGGCAAGTGGTGCAGTTGAATTTCATCTTATCGATTGCGTTATTGCTCATGAGCTATGCCTCTTCAACGGGATCGACGGACAGGACAATTTCGCTAGCACCTAGGTCGAGTGCGCGCTGAATCACCTTTGGCGGCAGCGGGAAGCTCTCCATGACGCTCGGTTTAAACGGGCGGACCTTGCCTGTAAGCAGTTCCTCGTCGCCTGCCAGAATACGCACGCAGGCGGCATCGACTGGCCGGCGTACGCGGAAGTTGAGCTTGGTGAGCGCCACGGCCGTAATGCGTCCCGGCAGCGCGTATCCCGCAATGCCGGCAGGGGAGACGGTGAGCTCGCAGTCCGGAACGGCGCCCGCGCCGGTCCCCAGCGCGTACGCCGCTGCAGCTGCGCCAGCCCTCTCGGACTCGGTCGTTACGTTGTCCGCCAGGTCGTGCACGTGCAGCACGTTGCCGCAGGCAAAGATGCCCGGCACGCCCGTCTGCAGGCTCTGGTCCACCACAGCGCCGCGCGTGCGAGGGTCAAGTTGAACGCCTGCGGCAACCGAAAGCTCGTTCTCGGGAATCAAGCCCACCGAAAGCAGCAGCGTGTCGCACGGAACAATGCGCTCGGTCCCCGGAATGGGCGCCAAGCGCTCGTCGACTTGGCTTACCTCGACGGCTTCCACGCGGTCGTGTCCGATCACGCGTGTGACGGTGGTGGACAGGTGCAGCGGAATGCCAAAGTCGTCCAGGCAGTTCTTAACATTGCGGCGCAGCCCGTTGGCGTACGGCATGAGCTCGTACACGCCCTCGACGGAAATCCCCTCGAGCGTGCAGCGACGTGCCATGATCAGCCCGATATCGCCCGAGCCCAAAATGACGGCGCGCGAGCCGGGTTTGAGGTTCTCGATATTGATGTATCGCTGCGCTAGGCCGGCCGTAAACACGCCGGCGGGTCGGCTGCCGGGGATCTTGATCTCGCTGCGCGTGCGCTCTCGGCACCCCATAGCAAGGACGACCGCG
>CAVALS010000112.1:0-8497 GCA_963589385.1 Bacteroidaceae bacterium | reverse complement strand
GGCTCGACAGCGGGAGCGGTTGCCGCGCTCCCGCTCGGTATCGCGGCCTTCCCGATCTGGGTGAAGACGAAGCGCGGGGCCGAACAGGGCCTTTTCGAAGAGCAGCTCGGCCAGGCAATGCCGCTTATCGCATCGAACCTTCGAACGGGAGCCTCGATCGCGCAATCGGTGGCACCGGTCGCCGAGCACATGGATGAGCCCCTGAAGTCGGAGTTCGCCATCCTTGAGCGCGACCTTAGAAACGGACGCCCCATCGACCAGGCGCTCGACGATATGGCAAAGAGGACCAATAGCTCCAACCTCAGGCTCTATTCAACAGCCGTATCGGTATCGCAGCAGACAGGCGGCTCGCTTTCCGAGATCACGGAGCGTGTTGGCGAGGCCATCAGGGCAAAGGTCAAGGCGAAGCGCTCGGCCGAGGCCAAGACCTCCTCGGCACGGTTCGAGGCGAAGATCGTCGGCTTCGCGCCGGTCGTCATGCTGCTGCTCATGTCGGTTGCCTCGGAAATACACAGGCAGTTCTTCATGACGCCTGCGGGGTGGGCATGCCTGGGCGTGGGCATAGCGCTCGATATCATCGGTTTCGTGGTGCTGAAGCAAATTAGCAACATCAGGTACGACTAGGGGAGCTCAGATGTTCGAATCAATAACAACTGGCTTCATTATCATCCTCATCGGAATCGCAGCGGACCTCGGAGTGGACATCGCCCTCAAACGCGTCTTCGGCCTAGAGCAGCCCGCGGAAGAGGACGCCGCCCCGGCGCTTCCCGGAATCGCCGACAAGCTGTCCAACGTTGTCTCCAGGCTCGCACCCATTTCACGCACAGTAATGGACTCGACGCGTGACTCCCTCGACCGCGCCGGTTCCACCATGCAGCCGGCGACCTTCTGGGCCTTCCGCGTCGCGAGCGCCGCGGGATTCACGGCGGCGGGACTCGTCGCGTCCCTTTTCATCGGTGGGGCAAAGGGTCTTGGCATTTTCGCCGCGCTGGCGCTCACGGGAATCGCCATCCCGCAGCTGTGGCTTTTGAATGAGCGCGCGAAATGGCGCGACGAGCTCGACCGACAGCTTCCCGACGCCCTCGATCTGCTCGCAATCTGCATGTCGGCGGGCTCATCTATCGATTTCGCCCTGCACACGGTCGGCAGCAAGATGGACGGCGCCATCGCGCAGGGCTTCGAGCGAGTGGCCAACGAGGCCAGCTTCTCATCTCGAACCGAGGCGCTCCTTCGCTTCGCAGAGCGAGCCCGCGTGCCGTCCCTCACGATCTTCGCGGCCTCGTTTGCGCAATCCGAGCGCGCGGGCGGATCTCTCGTCGACATCATCCGCGACCAGGCGGAGACGGTTCGCGAGCAACGGCGCCTGAAGGTCGAGTCGGAGATCGAGAAGCTCGGTACCAAGATGCTCTTCCCGATCATCCTGTTTATCCTTCCGGTGTTTCTGATCGTCGTCCTCGCCCCCGTGCTGGCCCAGATCGCGCAGACGTTCACCTCCCTCATGTAGGAGAAGGTCCATGAGCTTCGAATACGATATCCCCTGCGTGGCCACCACCCGATCCGACGCCGAGGTCCCGATTTCCCTCAAGATCGCCAAGTCCTTCAGGGACAAGGCGATCGGGTATATGGGTGCCAAGTCAATCGGCAAATCCACCGGCATGGTCTACGCGAGGGGAAGGTCTCTCCATACCCTGTTTATGCGCGTCCCGATCGATGTCTGCTGGATTGGCCGTTTCGACCCCTCAGATCAGTCCTGGCCGGTAGTTTCGCTCGATGCCTCAGTTGCCCCCTGGCGCATCCTTTTCGCACCGCGGGGGGCTGTGGGCGGCATCGAGGTCGCGCCCGGGACGTTCACCGAGTCGGACCGCCCGCTCTCTATCAGGAGACTCGATTGAACCAAATTAAGGTAGCGAAGATCGTACGCTGTGCTTCAACGGCACTCGCCGTCCTCCTGTCAATGGCCGTTATAGCCTTGATGGCCGCCATTAGGTCGGCGGGGACACTTGATACGGACGGATGGTTCCTTCTGGCCTCGGGGCGCGTGGTCGTCGAATCCGGCATCCCGAGCACGAACCCATTCACCGCAATCGCCGGCCAGGGTATCGTGCTCCAGCAGTGGCTGCACGACACGTGGCTCTATCTGTGCTGGAAGGGCGCGGGCTACGCGGGCGTCGCCGTCTCCGTGGCGGTACCCGCCGCGCTCGCCCTGTGGGCCTATACCGGAACCGTTTCCAGGCTGGCGCGAAACGCACGCCACCCCTGGGCACCACTACTGATCGGCGCGCTCGGCTTTGCCCTCATGGCCTCGTATCTGTCCATCCGTCCGTCCCTTTGGACGGCAGCGCTGCTGTTTGTCGCTATCTCCTCATGCTTGGAGTGGCGGCGAGGCGCCGATAAGCGTTGCCTATTTGCTCTTCCCGTGGTATCGCTGCTGTCGGTGAATCTGCAGGCTGCGCTTTGGCCCTTGCCGGCCGCCGCCGCAGCGTGCTTCCTGCTTCCGGAAGAGGGCGAGTTCGAGCCGAGCAATACATGCGAGGCACTCCGCGCGTGGTCACAGTCCAGGCTGCCCCTGCTTGCGGCGATTGCCGGAATGGCAGCAGAATCCCTCGTCAACCCGTATGCTATCGACGGATCGCTCTATGTGCTCCGCTCACTCGGTTCCGCATCGTACGGCGGGGTCATCCTCGAGTTGAAGCCGGTGTGGGCGATGCCGGAGACAGCCCCGTTCTGGTGCGTTGCGGTCCTTGCTGCAATCGTATCGTGCGCTCTCGCGCGCCGGTTCCCACCCAGATGGCTTCTGGCTTTTTGGCTGGCGTCCGCAATCGCCGGGGCACTCGCCGTCAGGTGCCTCTGGATAACGTGGACGGTTTCATTTCTGATCGTGGCCGTGTCTGCCGGACGAAAGGAAGAACTCGAACCCCTGACATATCGAGCGCTCATTGCAGGCAGGGTGACCTTGAGCCTTGTCTTGGCACTCTCCGTCATCAACAGCGGACTTCGCTCAATCGAGCCCGAGGCAAGCGGAGTGGAATCCGGTTGGTGCGGGATTGACGCGGATATGGGGCAGATCGTCGAGGCCCTGGGCGACGACCCTGGGCGCATATGGTCCGAGGACGTCTCCGTGATGAACTACCTCGAGTGGGCCGAAGTGCCCGTGACATACGATATGCGGCCTGAGATCTGGTCTGAGGCTATCGCAGGAGACGGCGCCGCCAATGACTACCGGCTCTACGTGGACAGTCTGCAGGGCGGCTACGGGCGTCTAAAGGAGGATGGCTGGGCATGGGCGATCGTGATGGACTCCCATGGGAAACGCCTGGAGAAGGCTTGCCCCGACGCCGAGAAGACGGCCGACGGCAGGGGATATTCGCTCTATCGGTTGTGACATGAAATGGATTGATGGGTGATAACGCATGGGTAGCGTTAACGTCAGTAGGAGGGCGGTTCTGGCCGGTATCGGCTCGATGGCCCTCATGGGATGCGGCTGCGCCAAGAAGTCGGATAAATCGAAGGACTCGGCGAAAGAGAAATCCGAGAAGAGCGAAGACGAGGCGTTCTCCTTCGGAGGGATAGGGGACACGGGCTCATCCGATGCCTCCAGGGGGCTTACGGTCGATGGCGTCTACAAGAGGGTCGCCACGGACTCGAGGGGCAAGGAGTATCGATTCCTGCTCGTCGGCATGACGTTCGAGAACGATCTCGACCATGACGGACGGGCACCGGTGTCCTACGTCTCGTGTTACCAAAACGGCGTGAAACTGTCCCATTGCACGAAATACAGCGACCCGAACGCCTCGAAGACACTCGAGCCCGGCTACTCGATTTCGGTCTGCACCGGGTTCCTGTTGGAAGACGAAGGCCAGCCCGTAAAGGTGAAGATCAAGTCATCGAATTCATCGGATTACGTCTACGAGAACACCTACCCGATCTCGCATCTGGATTACGCAGCCCTCTAGGAGTCCTCTCCGGCGCGCACGATGAAATAGCCATCGCCGTCCTTGACGATGAAGCGGTGGACTGGCCTGCCCTTCCAGTCGATCTCGACGCTCCAAATACGTGCGAGGCTACCCGCCTTGTGCCCGGGGCAGGGGACAGATGCGCCCGTCGAGCGCACCTGAAATCTCCTGCCGTCGGAGAGCTCGATCCATCTGAACTTCGGCTCGCGACCGGGCCTCTCAACGAGACTGACCGTAACGGGAGTCATTTTCGCCCCAAACGATTCTCATGGCCATAGATGGTATGGGGAATTGTCGAGAGACTTGATTGAACGTCCATGGCTATTCCGGCTTTATTCTCTGCGAAGCGCGTGCCCGGGGCGCCGCCGGTGAAATGAATCCATCCTCATTCATCTGCAACATAGAGCCATGCAAGGCCTCCTCAGCTGAAATACTATCGTGTTCCCCTCGCTGTATGATTTGCGGTTCCTTATTTGAGGACAACAGAACATCCGGGCAGTCGGGTCCGAAGGCGGATAATCCATGGATTCTCGCAAGGTGATCTAAAGTGTTCGAATCTTTTTCAACGAATGCAGCGATTACACCATCTGCCACAACCTTCGTTTTATAGTAGATTCCTCCTGGATAGTTAACAATAGGGCTATTCACCTTTAAATATCCGAAGCAGAGCGATTTATCGGGAATGCCAATCTGCAGCCCAAGTGATTCAAGGATACAGGCGAGGATGGGGAGCTCCAAAAGCTCACCGTCAAACCCACGCGGCAGTGGACTATTGCTCTCGGTCGAACCGATGTGGTCAAAAGGTGACATGTACTTTGAGTCACAGCTGACAGTCACGACGTATCCGGTTGTCGAGGATTGATTTGAAATCTTTGAAAGAGACTCGAGCACAGCCTCTTCGATTAAGGCCTCAGTCCTCATTGGAACATCATTTTCAAATCTAATGGTTCCGGGATACTTGTCATCCTTCTTCACTGTTAGCTTTCCTACCACGATATCGGTGAAGTTTGCGTTGAAAGCGCCCTTTTTCTTAAATTCCGGCATCAGCGGAACCGACAGCTTCATGTTCTTTTTCTTTGCCATACCCTTTTTCAGCCCTTTCCATCATAAACCTGCCATGAAACAAGAATCTCACCCCTAAGGGTCTTGTGCGAGCCCGTTTGGTGCCATTAAGTGACACCTCGTCCATCATCGCTTGGATTCTGGCCCTCCAAACTCTATTTCCAAAAGTTATGCGATACTAGAACACGCGTTCGTTTATACAATCCTAGGAGAGTCGCTATGGGGGAGAAGTCAATCAGGCTCGTAACGGCTTTGGTCGAGTGCCGGCCTGACGGGGAATACAGGCCATGGGGCATCAAATGGTATGACGGCAGGGTCTTCCCCTTTGCGGAGGTCGGATGGCATGAGCCCCGGTCATGGATTATGGGAGATGGACGTGTTTGCGAAAGCTGGCGTGTGAAGATGGGGGATGGAACCCTGCGTGACATTTGTCATCGAGACAACAGCTGGTACGTAGTACACGATCCGGAAAACGATAGCCAGGATGACGGGTGGTCGCCATAACCGAGTTGCCGCAATCTGCAATAACCGAACTGCGACATAACGTAACTGCAGAATTACCGAACTGGCGAATAATGGAAAACCTGAATAGCGTATCTGTGTAATCACGTAACTACGACACAGCGCAACTACGGCAAAGCGCAGCTGCGTCTTACAGTAATTTCACCAAAGTGGGATGGCTGAACAACGCAATAATGGAACTATCGATTAACTGATTGACCTAATAGATAGATAGCGGAAAGCCCCTGCTCAAGGCAGGGGCTTTCTAAGAATACAACTCGGTTAGCGCCTGTTGGCGCGCTCTCTCAGGTCGAGCGATTTCTTCAGACTTTTCGTGCCGGCGGCGGTATGGCCAAGAAGGCTATCAAGGCATGACTTCAAGGCGGAGATATCAGCCGCTGAGGCCCCGTCACGCAAAATCTTCGAATCGAACAGCGACCTCATGAAGCGTTCCGGAGTCTTCTCCGAGATGATCGCCTGAGCCTCCTTGGAGATTCGATCCTGTTTGCGGCCAATGGGAACCGTAGGCATCTCCTTAGCCGAGACGGGGTGTGTGCCGTTGTTCCTGAGCCAATACCTGAACTCGATATCGATATCCTCGGGAACCTCGACCTTGATCTCGTTTGCCTGCTCGTCGATCACGAGGGCACCGTAAAACGAATCTCGCTCGGCGTTCTCCACCAGCCCCTCGAGCTCGAGGATGCCCATGAGGATGGGAAGCTCCATCATGCGCTCATTGCCCTTGCTGAAATTACCGATTTCCCTGCCTTCATAATAGCCGGGAAATTCTACAAGATAACCGTTACGCGACAGTTCCGGCCATCCGAGTGCAAGGGCGGCCTCCACCTCATGTGACACATGGGCCACAGGGACGATGCCGCCATATGAGAACGACTGAACGAAGACGCCCTCACGGCCCTTAGGATCTCTCTTGAGCTTGAAAGCTGTGTCATGGGGCCGACTCGGTTGGTCAACGAATCCGAGCGTGTACTGTACGCTGAACAACGTAACGTACGGCTCGTTGTGGTCATCTACAAGATACATATCAGCTCCTCCTCACATTCGAGCGCTTGGGTGCATCATTTGCGACCGCGTCGATACCGTGACCATTCTTTTGGGCGCGCTCCCTATCGAAGGCCCTCACGAGGGCGGGTGCATATTCCTCTGCAAGCGATGCCGCCTGCAACTTGAACATGCGGGATATGACACCCGCATCCTGTTTCGCCTGCTTGCCGGCGAGCGCGATAGCGGCCTCGCAGATCTCATTGGTTGTCGGCTCTCTTCCACCGAACTCCGCGAGCTCGTTCTTAACGGTGTCAAGCGCACCGCCGTCATTTCTGGCGTACGCTGCGATATAGGCCTGCTTGAGCGCATCGACCAGCTTCTCATCGGCCGCGATTCCGGTCTCGGCGCCACCGCCGTCGCGATAGTAAGCTGTCGTGGCCTCCTCGATTGATTCGGCGAGACTTTTCCCTGTGTCCATCCCGTCTCCGTTCTCATTTGGCTTTCTTATCTCAAATAACCCTTGGGTCAGCCATTTCCTTTGAGGGCTAAAAGAGTCGGGCAATTAAATACCGTGCCCACCTCCGTGGGAATGGCCGTCCTCGTCATTACCTTCATCGAAATTGGAAGTTTCCGTAAATGCAGAACCGTCCTCATCCTGAGCACTGCCTTCGTTCGACTCGGCGCGGCCCTTTTCCAGCTCCTTCTGTTCCAGCTCGGTAAGCTCGGCCTTCAGGTTCGCGAGATTCTCCTCTCCATCCCAGGGCTCAGCAGCAATCTTCCTGGCATCCTCGAGCTGTTTGTCGGCGCGCTCCATTAAGGTCCTTGCCTGGTCTAGACCGCTCGCCTCCTTCTCAATAATGCCGTCCATCTGCTGTAGCACGGTGTGGGAACCGGAAATGGCCGATGGCAGCATATGCCTCGACCAGTGAGCCTCGGTCTCGCCTTTCACCCTCAGGCCGATGAAGGGGTCATAGCGGAAGGTACCGCCCCGTTCCTGAAGTGTCTGCTCCTTCTTCACGACGACTTCCAGCCCACGGAACTCCCCAATGGCCCTGATGGGACCGATAGGGCAGTCGTGGGCCGCCGTCTGAATCATCTCGATTGCGTTCGCGCGATCTTGAGCCGACACACCGTTGACCGAAACCCTTACGATATCCGACCCCTTCTCGAGCTCCCTTTGCCTGTTCGCGCGGTCGAGGGCATCGTGGTCGCGCTCAAGAAGCTCAAATATCCGGCGATTGACCCTGGCAGATGGCTCATAGCGAGATTCGATTTGATGGCGCATATTCGCCACCGTCTCGGCATGAGACTGTCTGAGCATGGACTGCGACATGATCTCGCTTCTCAGTTCCTGGATCCTCTTGACATCGGGGTTGCCGGACGCCACGGCGGCGAGGTCGGAATATGAGATTCTCGTCTCATCGATATCGTCCATGCTGCGTACGGACGGCTTGTTCGAGAAGACCTGGCCGATAAAGCGCTGCTTATGCTCGACGGTGGAATAGAGGAAGGAGTCGAAGGTTCCCTGGGCGACATACTTGTAATCCTTCACCAGATCAAACAGGTTCCCCTGACGCTTGACTCTTCCCAAGCGCTGCTCAAAGTCTGAGGGCCTCCAAGGGCAGTCCAGGTTATGGATGGCTGCGAGCCTCGTTTGGACGTTTGTACCCGTTCCCAACTTAGAGGTCGAGCCCATGAGCACGCGCACCTCGCCCGCGCGAACCTTCTCGAAGAGCGTCTCCTTCTTCACCGGATCGTCGCCGACATCGCTGACGCACGCAATCTGCTCGGAGGGGATCCCAGCCTCGATAAGGCGCCTCCTCATATCATCTTGGATATTCCAATTACCTGATGCCGGGGTCGAACGGTCACAGAAGACGAGCTGCGCACCGCGCATGTCAGCCGTCTCGCTCCATATCTTAAATACCTCCCGCGCGCAAGCATCGCATTTGCCTCCTTCCAATGGTTCCAGCTCT
>CAVALS010000111.1:0-8599 GCA_963589385.1 Bacteroidaceae bacterium | reverse complement strand
AGGACGACGTTGTGCTCGTCGGCGATGGCACGCGCCTCGTCGAGCTCAGCGGAATTGAGGGTAATGGCCTTCTCGCAGAGCACGTGCTTACCAGCTGCCAGAGCGGCTCGCAGGTAGGTGATATGCGTGTTGTGCGGCGTGGTGATATAGACGGCGTCGATGTCCGGATCGGCGTAGAGGTCCTCGACCGTCTCGTACACCTTCTCGACGCCATACTGCTCGGCAAAAGCCTGGGCTTTGGAAAGCGTACGGTTGGCGACACCCGCGAGCTTGCGGCCGGCCAGCGCGAGGGACTGGGCCATTTGGTTGGCGATAACACCGCACCCGATCACTGCCCAGCGAAGCTCGGGAGCCGTAAAGATGTCGTTTGGGAACGGCTGATTCTGGACAGAGGCAAACGCCGCCTTTGCGGCTGCCTCGGCGTCGAGCGGAGCCTGTTTGGAATCTGCCATGATGTGCCTCCTGAGTCATCGGAAGTCCTTCATTTCTAACAACCCTATAGTCGCACAATTGCGCGCGTATCTGCTCGTGTTTGCGTATTTATTTGCTTATCGGTCATAATTTAGCCATAGTTGGCAGATGTTTGCGCGGCTATGCGCATTATCGCGCAAGACTATGCGCGTAAATGCGCATGCGACGATCCTTGTGAAACATAAAGGGGCGGAACACCAAAGCCCTAAAAGACAGAGCCAGCTGTATTACTTCTCCCCTCTGGGGGCACCAGACATCAAAGGACTGTCCCTAGGTGCCGCTTTCGTTGAAGCCTATCCCAGATGGCCAGATATACAAATCTAAAGACTGTCCCCATCAACTAGCCGTTTAAGAACATCCCCAACGACAAGTCATTTAAGTCTGTCCCCAATGAGTAGGGATAGAAAAAGGCCCGGGTGCCTTGGGGCATCCGGGCCTTTGCTAGCAACTTGATGTTGCGGGCAGCTTAGAACTTGTGGCCGCACTTCTTGCAGACGCGCAGCTTGTTCTTGCCGTCCTTCTCGTGACCGACGCGGGTAACCTTACCGCACTCGGGGCAAACGAGATTGACGTTGGAGGCGTCGATGGGAGCCTCCTGCGAAACGATGCCGCCCTGCTGGTTGGCAGCGTTGGGCTTGACGGCCTTCTTGACGACCGAAACGCCCTCGACAACGACCTTGTTCTCGGCGGGGAGAGCACGCAGGACAACGCCCTGCTTGCCGCGATCCTTACCAGAGAGAACCTGGACCTTATCGCCCTTCTTGATATACATATATCTCCCCTAACTACAGGGTCTCGGGAGCGAGCGAGACGATCTTCATGTACTTCTTGTCACGAAGCTCGCGAGCGACGGGCCCGAAGATACGGGTGCCGACGGGCGAACCATCGTTGTTGATGACAACGCAGGCGTTCTCATCAAAGCGAATGTAGGAGCCATCCTTGCGGCGGATCTCCTTAACGGTGCGAACGACGACGCAACGGACAACGTCCTTCTTCTTGACGTTGGCGCCAGGGGTAGCCTCCTGGACAGCACCGATGAACACATCGCCGATGCCTGCATAACGACGCTTGGAACCGCCAAGCACCTTGATGCAGCGAATCTTGCGAGCGCCGGAGTTGTCGGCGACGTTCAGCATGGTTTGCATCTGAATCATGGTAGATGTTCCTCCGAACTAAGAACCGAAGAGAGGTGCGCAGCCTTTATACGGCCCGTGGTATGCAAGCCAGGCATACGCACATCTTCGGAAACGTACAAGTCGTAAGAGCGACTGCTTATTTAGCGCGCTCGACGACCTCGATGAGGCGCCAACGCTTCATCTTGGACATAGGACGGGTCTCCATAACGCGGACGGTGTCGCCCACGCCAGCCGTGCACTCCTCGTCGTGAGCGTGCAGCTTCTTGGAGCTGGTCATCATCTTGCCGTACTTGGGGTGACGCTTGCGCTCGGTGATGGTGACAACAATGGTCTTGGCACCGGAGACGGAGGTAACGACACCCGTACGGACCTTACGCGAGTTACGCGAATCAGTCATGTTCTCTCCTTAGGTCCTACTCGGCGACAGCGGACTTCTCCGCTGCGATCTCACGGGCGCGCTGCTCCGTGAGGACGCGAGCGATGTCCTTCTTCACGGTGTTGACGCGAGCGGTGTTGTCCAGCTGGCTGGTGGCCATCTGGAAACGAAGGTTAAAGAGCTCGGCGCGCATTTCCTTCAGCTTCTCAACGAGCTGAGCGTCCGAGAGCTCACGAATCTCTGCGGGCTTCATTAGTTCTCCTCCTTGGCGGCGGCGGCGTCCTCAGCAGCCCACTTGGCCTCGAGAGCGGCCTCCTCAGCCATCTCCTTCTCGATGCGCTGCTCGGCGTTCTTGGCAGCAACAATCTTGGTCTTGATGGGAAGCTTGTGCTGTGCAAGACGCAGAGCCTCGCGAGCGACCTCCTCGGGCACGCCCTTGACCTCGAACATGATGCGGCCGGGCTTGACGACGGCCACCCACTCCTCGGGATTACCCTTACCAGAACCCATGCGAGTCTCAGCAGGCTTCTTGGTGATGGGCTTATCGGGGAAGATCGTGATGTAGACACGACCGCCACGCTTCATGTAGCGGGTCATGGCAATACGAGCGGCCTCGATCTGACGGTTGGTGATCCAATGGGCCTCGAGAGCCTGGATACCAAACTCGCCGAAATGCAGCTCGGTATTACCCTTGGCCTGGCCCTTCATGGAGCCACGCTGCACCTTGCGGTGAAGAATACGCTTAGGGGCAAGCACTACTGACCCCTCCTCTCGGAGTTACGACGACGAGGACGGGAAGAGCCCTCGAGTGCAGGGTTGGGAACAGGCTGGCCCGGGAGCTTCTCGCCCAGGTAGATCCAGACCTTCACGCCGCAAGCGCCCATGGTGGTGCTGGCGACAGCCGTGCCGTAGTCGATCTTGGCACGGAGGGTATGCAGAGGCACGCGACCCTCGCGGTACCACTCACGACGGCCCATCTCGGCACCGCCGAGACGACCGGAGCACTGGATACGGATGCCCTTGGCGCCGGCCTTGCGGGCGGACTGGACAGCCTTGCGCATAGCGCGACGGAAGGCAACGCGGCCCTCGAGCTGCTCGGCGATAGACTGAGCAACGAGGTTGGCGTCGAGCTCGGGGCGCTTGATCTCGACAACGTCGACGGAGAGCTGGCCCTTGGAGACGCCAGCGACCTTCTCGAGCTCGGTGCGGAGGGTATCGATCTCGGCACCCTTCTTACCGATGACAACGCCGGGGCGAGCGGTGAGGATGATGACCTTCACCTTGTCGCCAGCGCGCTCGATCTCGACGCGGGAGACAGCTGCGCGGGAAAGACGCTTCTCGAGGTACTTGCGGATCTCGAGATCGTTACCGAGGGTCTTAGCGTAATCCTTCTCTGCGAACCAGCGGGAGCGCCAGTTCTCGGTGATGCCAAGACGGAAGCCGGTGGGGTAGACTTTCTGACCCATACAGCTTTACGCCTCCTTTCGAGGAGCAACGACGACGGTGATGTGGGAAGTACGCTTCAGAATGCGAGAAGCGGAACCCTTGGCGCGGGGACGGATGCGCTTAAGCGTCGGACCCTCGTCAACATAGGCAGCGGCGACAACCAGGTTGTCGGCACGCAGACCGTTGTTGTTCTCGGCGTTCGCAACGGCGGAACGGAGAACCTTCTCGACATCCACGGCGACGGCGCGGTCGCAGAAGTGGAGGATGTCGAAGGCCTGAGCGACAGGCTTGCGGCGGATCAGATCGACCACCAGGCGGGCCTTGCTGGGGGAAACACGCACGTACTTAGCGACGGCGCGAACCTCGGTGGCCTCAGTTTCAATAGACTTAGTTGCCATTTACGGTTAACCCCCTATTTGGCCTTGTGGCCACGGAACGTACGAGTCGGCGCGAACTCGCCGAGCTTGTGACCAACCATGGACTCGGTAACATACACGGGCACATGCTTGCGGCCGTCGTGGACGGCGATGGTGTGACCAACCATCTCGGGGAAGATGGTGGACGCGCGGGACCAGGTCTTCACGACGTCCTTCTTGCCAGCCTCGTTCATCGCGGTGATACGCGAGAGAAGGCGAGTCTCCACGAACGGGCCCTTTTTGAGACTTCTGCTCATAAGTGCTTTCTCCTAAAACTCGGTATCCGAAATTACTTCTTACGGCGACGAATGATGTGCTGGTTCGAGACCTTCTTCTTCTTGCGCGTACGAAGGCCCTTCGTCGGCTTACCCCAGGGGGTAACAGAGGGACGACCAGAGGTGTGGTTCTTGCCCTCGCCACCGCCGTGCGGGTGGTCGACAGGGTTCATGACGGTACCGCGGACGGTCGGGCGCACGTTCATGTGACGCTTACGGCCGGCCTTGCCGATGACGATGTTGGAGTGATCGGCGTTGCCGACCTCACCGACGGTGGCGCGGCAGGTAACGAGGATGCGGCGCATCTCGGAGGAAGGCATACGGACGATAGCGTACTTGCCCTCCTTACCCATCAGCTGGCAAGAGTTACCGGCGGAACGGGCGATAGCAGCGCCCTTGCCCGGCTGGAACTCGACGGCGTGGATGAGCGTACCGACGGGGATGTCGGCGAGGGGCAGAGCGTTGCCCGGCTTGATGTCGGCGTCAGAACCGGACATGATGGTCTGACCGACCTCGAGGCCCTTGGGGGCCAGGATGTAGCGCTTCTCACCGTCAGCGTAGTGCAGCAGAGCGATGCGAGCGGAACGGTTCGGATCGTACTCGATCGTGGCAACCTTGGCGGGCACGCCGTCCTTGTTGCGCTTGAAGTCGATCACGCGGTAACGACGCTTCACGCCGCCGCCCTGGTGGCGGGTGGTGATGCGGCCGTTGTTGTTACGACCGGCCTTCTTGGGCAGGGGCTCGAGAAGAGACTTCTCGGGCTTGGTGCAGGTGATCTCGGAGAAGTCGGAGATCGTCTGCCAACGCCTACCAGCGGAGGTCGGCTTAAGGTGCTTTACAGCCATTACAATCCCTTTCAATAGGAATCCGTTAGCCATCGCAGACAGGGATTCGAGGTTCTGCCTCGGGTGCGATGACACCGGACGTATACACGGTTCCGGGCGTGTCCATTTTATACGCTCAAAACCTTGAGCTCCCGCCTCCCCTATTTGGGAGGCATGAGCTCACTCAACAGCAGCGAGTCTTAGGCCTGGTTGCCAAAGACCTCGATGGTGTCGCCCTCGGCCAGCGTGACGATGGCCTTCTTCCAAGAACGGGTCTTGCCGGCGACATAGCGCACGCGCTTGGTCTTGGGCTTGACCGTCAGGGTGTTCACGCGAACGACCTTGACGCCGAAGATCTCCTCGACAGCGTCCTTGATCTGATACTTGTTAGCATCCTTGGCGACCTCGAACGTGTACTTGTTCAGCTCCATGCCGGAGAAGGAACGCTCGGACACGATCGGACGGATGATGATCTCGTGGGCGGTCATTTATGCAAGCACCTCCCCGAAGTGAGCGGCGATGTCGGCGGGCATCAGCACGGCGTTGTTGTTGACGAGATCGTAGGTGTTGGCCTCGTCAGCGGTGATGATGAACGTCTTGGGAATGTTGCGGAACGACAGGTAGGCGTTGACGTCCTCATCGCGAACGATGATGGTCAGACGCTTGCCCTCAAGGCCGAGAGCCTTGAGCATGGCGACGGCAGCCTTGGTGGAAGGCTTCTCGAAGCCGTAGTCGTCGACGAGCACGAGCTCGCCATCGGCCAGCTTGGCGGACAGCGCGGAGCGCATAGCCAGCTTGACCTCCTTGTTGTTCATACGCTTAGCGTAGGAACGGGGCTTGGGGGCGAAGACGACGCCACCGTGACGCCACTGGGCAGCACGGATGGAACCCTGGCGGGCACGGCCGGTGCCCTTCTGACGCCAAGGCTTCTTGCCGCCACCGGAAACCTCAGAGCGGCCCTTAGCGGACTGGGTGCCCTGACGCCAAGAGGCCATCTGGCACTTGACGATGTGGTGCATAACGTGGATGTTCGGCTCGATGCCGTACACCTCAGCGGCGAGCTCGGCCTCGGCGACCTTCTTGCCCTCGCTGTTCTTTACTTCAAACTTTGCCATTTAAGTGTTCTCCTTGGTATGACGCTGGGCTAAATGGGCTGGGCCCTTAGGCCATACGGATGGCGACGAGACCGTTCTTGGCACCCGGGACAGCGCCCTTGACCAAGATGAGGTTCTGCTCGGCATCGATGCGGACAACGGAAAGGTTCTTGACGGTAACGCGCTCGTTACCCATGTGACCGGCCATCTTGACGCCCTTGAGGACGCGGGCCGGGTAGGCGCACTGACCGATCGAGCCGGGGTGACGCTTGAAGTGAGAGCCGTGCGTCATCGGACCGCGGCGCTGACCCCAGCGCTTGATGCGACCCTGGAAGCCCTTACCCTTGGAGGTACCGATGACGTCGACCTTCTCGACATCAGCGAAATCAGCGACGGTGACGACCTCGCCTACCTTGTGCTCCTCGCCGTTCTCGACGCGGACCTCACGAAGGAAACGGACAGGCTCGACGCCAGCCTTGGCGAAGTGACCAGCCATGGGCTTGTTCACGTTCTTGGCCTTGATGTCGCCGAAACCGATCTGGACGGCGTCATAGCCGTCGGTTGCCTGAGTTTTAACCTGCGAGACAGCGCAGGGGCCAGCCTGGATGACCGTGACGGGAACGACGTTGTCGTCCTCGTCCCAAACCTGGGTCATGCCAATCTTGCGGCCGAGAATCATGCTGATCAAGATATGATCCCAACTCTCGCGTGGTCTTGGGACAATGCGTACACCACCGAGCGTACGCTCCTAGAGGACCACTACTTACACGACGTGCTCCCCAGCCTTGTATTTCGCCCGGACTACCTGACAACCCTATTAAGCAGGCATTTTGTCCAGCCAGAATACTCCCCTGGTTACACACAGTTGTTTAGTATACACGGCTGCGGGCGTATCCATCGAGATTCATATTTCACTCACATTGTTTACGCAGGTAAAGTGCGTGGCACGTTCCCAGTGTGCGGCGGAGGGGGCGGGCCTGAGACATATTAAGGTTGCTGCTCTACAGTCCTGCTCACGACGGAGAGCACATTAAGTGCTCTCCTGTTCGTGCGGAACTCGCGACAACCTTAATATGTCTCAGGCCCGCCCCCTCCGCCGCACACTGGGAACGCCACGTTGATGTCTGCTAAACCTTGCTCGCTCAGGCTAATGACTTTGTTGGGGGTCCACTATTTGCTGGAGGGTGAACTTACATTGATGAGGTTCGTCTTCTGCTTGTGGCTTTTGCTCATCGAAATCGAAAATCATGATGGCGCAGTTGGGGAGTTTTGCTGGGAGCTCGAAGCCCTCTGGGGCTGCAGCCTTGATGAATTGGCGGCTAGCGCTGCCGTGGCTTACTGCTAGGAGGGTTTCGATGCCCTCGGAGCTCATGAGATTGGTAAGGGCGTCCACCATACGTTCTTGCAGCGCCTGGCTTCCTTCTCCTCCGAAGGGGACCAGATCCTCGCCCGGATCCCAGACGTCGGTGGGCAGAGCGTCGTGGGGGCCTTCTTCGAAGGTGCCGTAGCCGCGCTCGATAATGCCTTCGCAGGACTCGACAGCGGCGTCCGGACCGAGGAGTTCGCATGCGACGAGACTTGCCGTGTCCATGGCTCGGCCTAAGGGTGATGAGACCACTTTGTCGGGAACGACGCCGTGGGCTTTGAGCCATGCGGCCGCTGCCTGTGCCTGTTGACGGCCCAAATCGGTGAGCGGTGAATCGCAGCGGCCCTGGACGAGCTTTTTGACGTTGAATTCCGTCTGGCCGTGGCGGAGCAGATACAGCCTCTTCATATTCTCCCCTTCTGTATAACTTGCTTTGCCGGCACAGCCCTACTCGTGGGCATGGCCTACGTAGTCTTCGTCGATCGTAATCTTGGCAATCGACTTGGGATATTCCGATTCGACCCGTTGTGCCAGCTCGTGCTTTACATCTTCGGCACTCATCTGCAGATCCGAGGGACGCACGCAGTCAAAGATCACGTTAGTGTGCGTAGGACCCGGCACACAGCGCAGATCGTGAATCGAGAGGCGGCTATCGATCTGTTGGGCCATGGCGTTAATGCGTAAACGCATGCTCGCCACCTTGGGGTCGTCGGTCACGATGGGGTCGTAATGGAGCGTGACAATCATGCCGTCTTCGTTCCTAAACGCCTGCTCGATGTTATCGAGCGTGTCGTGACTTTCCATCGGGCTGGCCTCGGCTGCCATCTCGGCGTGTGCGCTTGCGAACTTCCTGCCCGGGCCGTAGTCGTGAACCATCAGATCGTGAACGCCCAAAACGCCGGGGTAGCTCATGATCTTGTCTCGAATATGCTCGACGAGCTTAGGATCGGGCGTCTGGCCCAAAAGCGGGCTAACCGTATCCTGGATAAGTTCAAAACCGCTCCAGCCAATATAGGCGCCAACGGCAAGGCCGACCCATGCGTCAAGATTGATGTGCGTCACCTGCGAAACAATCGCGCACGCCAGCACGGCGCCCGTGGCAAGGACATCGTTCTTGGAATCTTGCGCAGTCGCATGCAGCGTCTCGGACTCAATGCGATCGCCGAGCTTTTGGTTGAGGGCCGCCATCCAGAGC
>CAVALS010000110.1:0-8697 GCA_963589385.1 Bacteroidaceae bacterium | reverse complement strand
CTGGGGCTGCTCGCGGGCTACGAGGATGCCCCCGTCTGGATCGAAGAAGACGAAGTGACGGCCAGAATCCTGCACCAGGACGAGACCTGGACCATCGAGGGCGCCGAGGGCAAAACCTTCTCCATCATCGCCATCGCTCCCAACACAGAGATAAGCGAACACGGCCTAGAGTGGGAACTAGACCACAGCCCTTTGGGCCTGCTAGCCGATACCGGCATCTCTAATGTCGTCAGGAAAGCGGCCAAGATTCAAGTCCACCAAGGCGTCGCGATCGGTTATTTATACCGTGAGGGTTTTATCGGGACGGTGGGTTAATTGACTGATTTTGCCGAAGTCAAAATCAGTCAATTCAGCCCCGTCCCAGGAAAACCCGTAAGAAAAAGTTTCAACAAAAACCTCTTGCATCCTCGATGATCTTCCCCTATAGTACTACCTCGTCACGGGGGCGTAGCTCAGCTGGGAGAGCGCTTGACTGGCAGTCAAGAGGTCAGGGGTTCGATTCCCCTCGTCTCCACCATCGTGAATGCAAGGCCACTCAATCGAGTGGCCTTTTTATTTTGCAAAATTTTGCCGTCAGCAGCAGTTGTCGCAAAATATGCGACAACTGCACCCCAAAAAGTTGCGCAATTACCTTCCCGGTTTTGTACAAAGTTTGTTAGCCAGATGCAATTCTTCTTACAACTCACGACGTCAGCCTTGCAACTCAGGTAGTGAACGCCAACCCATGTACCCCCATAAACCTGCGGCAATGTGTGCAAGACGGCACAATATCCCCCATAACCGCGGCAAATCAACAATGTGTTGCTCAACACACCCTAAAACGTTTGGGCCACCTGCTGTGCTAGGATACAGAACGTTACATGGGTTCAACTGTGCTCACGTCTCCAGCAAGACGCAAAGTGCAGGGTCGATCAGCATCCGGCCGTAACGGCGGTGCCAGAAAAACCACGAGCTCCAATAGCGTCGTCATGCTTATCTCATCGAATGACTTGTTCTTGTCTACGTGCAAGCAATTCTTTCGTATCGATAATTTATGACAAATCGCAGCAGTCCTACAGCTGTTTGCGTGCAGTCCAGTTTTGTACCTGCTTGACTGGGCCGCACGCAGCCAGCTGGAGTCGCGGTCATTTTGCGATACACGTCCGCGTCTCTAGCAACTGCACTTATACATACCGTTCACGGTGGGGCAGAGCCACGTGCTTGTCTGACTGGGCTCAGGGTTTGAATATGGAGCGCCTTCGCGCACAAGCGCCCTGGCGAAGCCATACCCAAACCCCGTGAGCCACACGTAAGACAGCAAGTGGGTGGTGCTCGTGTGGTATGTGATCCAGGTCATTAACGGTCGCGAAGACGTAATGCGCGAGCGCATCGAGCGTATGGTGCCAGCTGGTGCCATAAAGGAGCTCTTTTATCCCCAATTTCAAACCGAGATCAAACTACGCGGCGAATGGGTCAACACGACCAAGCCGCTCTTTCCCGGTTATCTGATCTGCGATACGGCAGATCCCCGCACCGTGCAACAGTATCTACTGCGCATGGACGACTTTGCCCGGGTGCTATCCCAGGACGGTCAGTTTGTGCCGCTGGCAAAAGAAGAGGCCCAGCTCATTGGCGGCTTCACGCATAGGGGAGACCGCGTGGTGCCTATGAGCGAGGCTCTAAAAGACGGCGACCAGGTCGTAGTGACGGCAGGTCCGCTGCTGGGCCACGAAGGCCTTATCAAAACCATTAACAGACGCAAGAGCACTGCTTATTTGGAGCTCGACCTGTGCGGCCGACGCGTAACGACGCGCGTTGGCCTTGCCGTGCTTTCGGCCGAGCAGCGCCTAATGCGAAACCTTAAAAAGGCGATCGCCTAGCTGTAGGCGACTGTTTAACGGGACAGGGAGGATCCTCGGGGGCGGGGACGTAGGTTTGAAGGAAAAAGTGGTAGATAATCAAATGGGGGATGCAGCAACTGCTGCTGTAACGTATGAGAGCAGGCGTGAGGCTGCCAAGCTCCATAATGTGGGGAAACACGAACCTAAGCTAACCGAGAACGGTATTCCGGCGGATGTGCTGGAAAAGCTTCTGCCAGGTGATGACATTGTTGAATTGGAAAAGCCTGACGTTAATGGTGGGTTGTTCTACCGCTTTATTAAGCGGTCCTTTGACGTTCTTTCCTGCGGCTGTGCCTTGATTGTTCTCGCCATTCCCATGGCAGTCATTGCGGTCAAGATTAAATCCGAATCCGAGGGCCCCGTTATTTATGCCCAGCGCCGCGTTGGCAAAGACGGCAAGGTTTTTAACATTTATAAATTCCGCAGCATGTATACCGATGCAGAGTCTCGAGGCGCCCAGTGGGCGCAGGACGAAGATCCACGCGTCACGCCTTTCGGCAAGATTATGCGTAAGACGCGGCTAGACGAGATTCCACAATTTTGGAACGTCTTTAAGGGCGATATGAGCCTTATTGGGCCGCGCCCAGAGCGTCCTGCATTTTGCGAGGAGTTCGAGAAGCGTATTCACGGTTGGCATTACCGCACCATGGTCCGCCCGGGTATTTCTGGTCTTGCACAAGTGACCGGCGGATATGACCTGCTTCCCAGTGAGAAAGTCATGTTCGACCTTCAATACATTAAATCGAGAAACATCAAGATGGATATTGTGATCATGCTTAAGACGCTTGGCGTTGTTAGCACGGGGGATGGGGCAAGGTAATGCGATTACTCTTCCTGACAGACAGCTATAGACCCAGTCGCTCCGCTTGCGCCAATCGCGCGAGTGTGCTTGTTCAAGCCATGCTTGATGCAGGGATCGACGTACAGGTTCTATGCTCTAGCGATAGTCTTCTTGGAGCTCCAGATAACTACGAAAAACCTGATTATGTAACGTTTTTTGAGACGTTCCCGCTTCGGGAAAAAACATTGATTAATCGTTTGAAAAATAACTTTGGGGGACAACGAGAATCAATCAAAGTTGCGTCGAGTATGGGTGGCTTTGACATTGTTCTGTGTACGACCCCTCCGCTGCTTTTGACCACGTCAGCGATTTCGATTGCAAAAAAGAAAAGGGCAAAACTTATCTTAGACGTGCGTGATATATGGCCAGACGTGGCATTCGAAATGGGCTCATTTAAACCAAACAGTCTCTACGGTCGCTTCTTTTCCCATATTGCAAAGCGTGGTTTCAAAACAGCCGATATGGTTACAACTGTGTCAGCAGGTAAAGTTGCCAAACTATCACGACGTATCACTAAAGCGGGCTCATCTGTGCGATTAGTGCCCAATGGCATCGACGAGTCATTTATTGATGCTTCGGAAGATGAAAACATTGTTGATCGTTTTAATCTTACAAACGGCACAATCTGCTCTTATGTTGGAAATATTGGGCTTGCGCAGGGCTTAGGAACGCTGCTGGACGTTGCTGCTGTACGACCGAATATTCGATTCCTTCTATTTGGAACGGGTGCAGACAAGCGAAAGCTGGAAAACCGAGCTGCCGAGGAAGGTATTGCGAATGTAGAGTTTTGCGGAACCGTTGACGCAGCTGGCGTATATACCGTATTAAAGCATTCTGCGTTGTCCTTTGTCCCCTTGGTCAGCTCTCGACTTAAAGACAGCATTCCAACCAAGCTTTACGAATGTATTGCATGTGGTTGTCCGGTCCTTCTCGCAGCTCAGGGCGACTCAGTAGATCTACTTGAAGAAAGTGGTCTTGGCAAACATGCTGCTCCTGAAGATCCAAAGGGCTTACTTCGAGAGTTCGATGCTTTAATCGAACAAAAATACACTAAGGAAGAAAAAGAAATTGCTTCCGCTCGTATGCTGTCCGAGCACTCAAGACAAAAGGCCGCTCGCAAATTCGCTGAGTTGTTGCTGGCTGAGTTCGAGGGCGATTGTTAATAATGAATTCGCCTACTATCCAAAAAGCGCTTCTGTATGCAAGAACCATTCGTCGCATGAAGCCATCCATGATTGTTTCTAGACTAAAAGGACTTCACAAGGTCCCTTTAGCGGTTCCGCGGCGTACTCAGTATTTAAGCTTAGCTATACCTTGTCTAGACTGCGACGAAACTTACGCCGGCCGGTTCGATGCCGATGCTTTGGCTCGAAATGAATTCTTTCTTATCAATGAGCGACATAAAGTTGACCTTTCGAGCTGGAAAGTTACTGAGGCCTCTCATCTCTGGAATTTTAACCTCCATTACTTTGAATATTGCATTCCTCTTGCAGCACGCTATGCATTGGGCGGAGACCGAGAGGATGTCGATCAATTTAAGAGACTTGTTCTCACTTGGATTGCGACATGTAAATATCCGCTTGGCGATGCTTGGCATCCATATACGATTTCTCTAAGGCTCGTCAATTGGCTTATCTGCATTGATCTGTTTGGCGATGCGCTGGCAGAGGATTCTATTTTTTTGGAAACTGTATATGAGAGCATGTATCACCAATACAGGCATCTGCTTGCTAACCAAGAAAAGCATTTGTTGGCAAATCACTATTTTGAGAATCTAAAAACGCTACTAATCTGCGCTCTTTTATTCGACGAAGATGATATTCGGTCAATTGTTGAACGTGATTTTTTAAAACAGCTGGACGATCAAATTCTCCCAGACGGCGTGCACTATGAACGTTCCATGATGTACCACAAGCTTCTTCTTGAGGGCTTGTTGCGTGTGGAGCTGGCATATCGCTCGATTGGCAAATCCGCGCCAACAAAGGTGGCCACAAAAGCTAAGCAAATGCTCGACGCCATGGCTTCTATTGAGCAGGGTATGGGTAAGACGCCATTCTTTAACGACGCTGCCGACGGTGTTGCAAAGGAATGCGAGCAGCTCATTCATGCATGCCGAAATATTTATGGTTACAAGCCCGATTTCACTAAGGCTGCTTTCCCCGATTCCGGTTTCTACAAACTCTATGATGGCGACGCCGCCCTGGTCTTCTTCGCTGGGGAGCCCGGCCCGTCCTATATGCTTGGCCACGCCCACTGCGACTTGTTGAGCTTCGAACTCTCGCTTGGCGGCAAGCCCACGATCGTGAACTCGGGCACCTATGCCTACCAGAGCGAACTGAGACCCTACTTCCGCAGCACGGCTGCGCACAACATCGCGACCGTCGACGGCGAGGAGCAGATGGAGTGCTGGGCCGAGCATCGAGTGGCGCGAGGCGTGAGCGACGTACGCGTCGAGGAAATCGACGTCCACCGCATCGTCGCAAGCTTCCGCAACTGCAGGGGGAGCCTGCATCGCCGCAGCATCGAGATGAGCGACGGCTCCCTGACGGTCGAGGATTCGACGGATCGCGGCGATGCCGAGGTCGTGCAGCGCTTTCATCTATTAAACCAAAATATCGTTAGCCTTGGTGCCGATGGGAATTGCGCTGTAGAGGCTGGCACATCGGACTTCTCAGCTGAATTCGGCGTACGGAAGCAAATAAGGGAGATTTCCATCGCGGGACAGGGTGCCGCTTCCTCGACACTAGCCTTTAGGGGGTTGCCTGATGCCTAAGACACTGTATATCGGGAGCTTCCCGCCGCCGTACGGGGGTGTGACCGTGAAAAACGCGCTGCTCTTCGAAGCCATATCGGAGAGGGTGCCGCTCGACAAGCTCGACCTCATGGACGTGAAGAGGCGCGATTTTAAGGCGATCGCGTCGTTTGTCAAGGCGGTCGCGGGTCGAGACGGCGTGCTCGTCATCGGGGTTAGCGGTGATTGGCGCAAACGCATAACCGATTTCATGTACTGCTTCAACCGTCCAAAGTTGTGCAGGTCGCTTCTCTTCGTAATGGGTGGAAAAGTGCCCGAAGACGCGGGCTATATCGAACGCCTCGGCTGCTACAAGCGAGTTTTCGTCGAGACGGAGAGCATGCGCAGGGCTTTCGAGGCATCGGGCGCACAGAACGTTTCGGTCTATCCGAACTGCCGCAAGCGGCCAGTGGTGCCTTGCAAGGTTCGCAAAACCGTCCGGGGGGGGGTGCGTCTAGTGTACTTCTCCCTGATTAGCGAAGAGAAGGGAGCTCAGCTCGTCATCGATGCGGCCAAAGCTCTGCCTGACTGCTCATTCAGCTTCTACGGCCGCATCGATCCGTCATACGAGACGAGGTTTAAGAGCGAGGTTAATAGGATTCCCAACGTTAGGTACCTAGGGGTTTTCGACTCGGTCGCGGGGGACGTTATCAAAGAGCTCAACCAGTACGACATTCACCTCTTCCCGACAATGTGCCCGCATGAAGGCGTGCCAGGCGTCATAGCCGAGACGAAGCTGGCGGGAGTCCCGACCATCGCATCGAATCGCGGATATAACGGCGAGCTGATCGATGACGGCTCCGACGGCCTTTTAACCACGAGGGATACCGCCGAGGAGCTTGCAGATGCGATAGCCGCCCTATCAGACGACTCAGCTCGGCTTGATGGAATGAAGGAAGCGGCGCTGGATTCGGCCGTGAGGTTCTACGTGGACAGGTATCTCGATCTTATTGTTTCCGAGCTTCCGCAGGAGGGGATCGCGCAATGAATCTGATGAACGTGTACGACAATCTTCCCGTGTTCGCGCAGAACATGGCATTCTCTTATATGGGCGGGCGAATCCAAAAGACCCGTTTCGGCGAGGGATTCCGCAAGAGGCTTTCTGAGTTCGAATCTCACGACGGATGGAGCCGGGACCAGCTTACCTCTTGGAGAAACGAGCGGCTCCGCGAGATCGTCGCGCATTGCTACATGACAGTACCTTATTACCGCAACGTGATGGACGAGGGCGGAATCGACCCCGCCTCCATCAAGGACGAGGACTCCCTGAAAGCGCTGCCCGTTATCACCAAGGCAGACGTCAAAGCGAATCCCGGGGCCTTCGTCTCCTCCAAGGCGAAGGCCATGAGCATCCTTCGCGTCCATACGAGCGGAACGACCGGTTCGGGGTTCCAGTTCGATAGCACGGTCGACTGCCAACAGGCCCAGTTCGCCTGCTTCTGGCGCTATTACCGCTCCCACGGGCTCGACCTGGGGATGTGGCAGGCTCAGTTCTCGTCGAGGCAGGCGGTGCCGCAACGTGTTTGCACCCCTCCGTTCTGGCGCATCGACAAGCCGGGAAGGCGCTACTACATGAGCGCCTTCCACGAGAGCCCCGCCAACATGCAGGCGTATTATGACGTCATACGCGAAAACCATTTTCCGTGGATAAGCGGCTACCCTTCGCTCATGGTACTGCTGGCGCAGTGGATGAACGAGCGCGACCTCAGCTTCGACTTCGTGAAGGCCGTCACGTGCGGTGCCGAGAATCTGCTCGGACACCAGGCCGATGCCATGGAGAGAGCTTTCGGCGTTCGTCCCGTGCAGACGTACGGGCAGACCGAGAATGTGGCCATCTTTTCGCAGTCGCCGGACGGGAAGATCCTGGTGGACGAAGACTTCTCCGTCGTGGAGTTCCTGCCGGACGCTGCCGGGGGGGTTCAGTGTTGTGGGCTCCTGCCTGTTCAACTACGCGACCCCGCTTCTGCGCTACGACACGGGCGACATCGTGCAGCTGGGCTACCAAACGGGCCCGCGCCGGGAGGTCTCCTCTATCGACGGCCGACGCGAGGATTACGTCCATATGCCGGACGGCACGAAAGTCGGGAAGCTCGATCACGTTTTCAAGGACACGCCGCACTTCCAGGAGGCCCAAATCTACCAAGCTGCGGATTACTCCCTGCATCTTCGCGTCGTGGGAGAGCCGTATCTATGCGTAGAGGACGAAAGGACGGCGCTCGCGGCATTGAGGGCGTCGATTGGCGAGGGTCTTCCCGTAAGGTTCGAGTACATGTCAGAGTTGCCGCGCTCGCGGTCGAAGAAGCTTCGATTCGTCGTCTCGGACGTGGTGGCAAATGAGTAACGGCATCAGGTGCGTGTTCTTCTCGCTCATAGGCGAGGCGAAGGGGGCGGATTTGGCGCTTGAGGCCGCGAAACGGCTGCCCGAGGTCGAGTTTCACTTTTACGGGCGCGTTGAGGGCGGTTTCAAGCATCGCTTCGAGACGAGCCTGTCTGGGTTGCCTAATGCCGAGTACCATGGCGTTTTCGATTCGGTTTCCGGTGACGTGCTGTCCGAGCTGAACCGGTACGACCTCCACCTTCTGCCGACAAGCTGGCCCAACGAAGGCGTTCCGGGGGTCCTTGTGGAGACCAAGATCGCGGCGGTCCCATCTATCGTGAGCGACTGTTGCCATAACGCCGAGATCGTCGAGGACGGAATTGACGGAATCGTTCTTAAGGAGTGCACCGCGCAGAGCTTGAGCGCAGCGATAGCGGGTTGCGCCAGGAACCCCGACCGCCTTGACGAGATGAAGCGCGGTGCGCTTGCCTCAGCGGAACGGTTTTTCATTGACCGCTACGTGGATTTGATTGTTTCTGAGCTGGCCGCATAGGCGCTCGCTACCAAAGAAAAACGTTCCCAACCAAGGAAAGGAATCAAAAATGGTTAACGTTATCGGTCTCGGCTACATCGGCCTGCCCACCGCCCTCATGATGGCCTCCCACGGCGTGGAGGTCGTGGGCACCGACTACAACGAGGGGCTCGTCGCCACGCTCAACGCCGGCAAGACCACCTTCAAGGAGGAGGGCCTGGACGAGCTGTTCGCCGACGCCCTGGAGTCCGGCATCAAGTTCTCCACCGACTACCAGGTCTGCGACACCTACATCGCCCCGCAGCATGGTTTCCAGCTCCACTCTGCCTGCATCGC
>CAVALS010000109.1:0-8836 GCA_963589385.1 Bacteroidaceae bacterium | reverse complement strand
AGTTCATGGCCATGACGATGACGCCCAGGACATAATCGTCTACCTTGACGCCGGCCAACGGCAGACCGAAGAACGCGATATAGATCTGCAGGAACGCCGGCGTACCGCGAATGATATTCACGTAGATGCCGGCGAGGCAGCGCAGGATGCGCGACTTGGAGATGCGCATGAGCGACAGGGCGAAACCGAAGGGAATTGCCAGCGGAAACGCCACAAGCACGATCGAAAGCGACATGAGGAAGCCCTTGAAGACAATCGGCAGGCTCTGGACCAAAATGACCGGGTTCAGGAACAGGCGCAGGAACATATTGGAGTTCCACGCCTCGACCCACGGCCGCTCTTTAAGGTCGGCCAGGAAGTTATCGAAGGCCGTCACGCCCTTGATCTCCACCGACGGAATCTTGGAGATCTTCTTGGTCGACCCGTCAGCGAGCGTATAGGTACCGCTAAAGGCCTCGTCGCCGCCCTCGACGGGGAAGGTCACGCCGTAGACCTCAACGCGGAAATAGCCGCCAGCGGGTGCCGTCTCGCCAAAATCTATCTTGAGCGCCTGGCCGTCGACCTTGCACGTAGGCTTCATGGGCGTACGGTCCATGAGGTCATCGCCCGAAAGCATCGTCAGGCGCGTGTCGTCCGCGCCAAAGGTCGTGCCATCGGCAAATGTCAACGAGAGGCCGCTCAGTTCCTCGTCGGCATCGGCCTGGACCTCCCAGGTGATGCGCGTCTCGGTGCCGCCGACCACGTCACTGCCCGAGCCGGTGTTGGGTCGAGCGGTGATCTTTGCGGTCTCAAGCGCCTGGGCAGTCGAGGGCACGCAGACCCCCGCGCATACCAGGGCAAGTGCCACAGCTAGAGCACAGGCTAGCTTTTGGAGCATCGAGGGCAGCGGAAAGCGCTGGCCCATGGCTCCTTGGTTCAATCGAGACAAGGTGGCTCCTAACGTATAAGTTGCCGATATAACGGGACGGGACGACTCCCTTTCAAGAAACGCAAAGGCCCTCTCCGCCAAAACGGAAAGGGCCCGTGCGCGATCAAGTAGCTATTTTACTTGATGTTGTACTTAGCCATGAGGGCATCAACGGTACCGTCATCGGTCAGGTCCTTGATGGCCTGGTTGACGTCGTCCTTGAGCTTGGTGTTGCCCTGGTTGATGGCGATGGCGTACTCCTCGCCGGTGCTGATCTGCTTGATGGTCTGGCAGGTGTTGAACTGTTCGGCGGTCAGCTGGCTGGCGACGGAGCGGTTGGTCACCACGGCGTCACCCTTATCGGACTGCAGGGCGCTGAAGCACTCGGTGGCGTCCTTGTAGGGGACGATCTTGGCCTTGGGGAAATTCTCCTGGGCAAAGGCCTCGGCGGTCGAGCCGGACTGGACGATGATCGTAGCGTCGGCGTTGTTGAGCTTCTCGCTGTAGTTATCGGCCGTGATGTCGGTGTTATCGACCTTGGTCACGATAGCCTGGTCATCCATGTAGTAGGAGTCGGAGAACGCGACCTCCTTCTCACGCTCGGGCGTGTCGGTGATAGCCGCGATGGAGACGTCATACTTGGCGCCCGAAGCAACACCCGGAACCAGCGTGTCGAAGTCGTTGTTGACGTACTCGACATCCAGGCCCAGCTTGTCGCCGATAGCCTTGATGAGCTCAAGGTCAAAGCCCTGGTAGTCGCCGTTGTCATCCTTGTACTCAAACGGAGCGTACTCGGCAGAGGTGCCGACGGTCAGCGTACCGTCCTTGACGAGCGCGTATTCCTTGGAGCCGTCGACCTTCTCAACCTTAACGTCGTCAGAGCTGCTGGAACCGGCATCAGAACCAGAGGTGGCGTTGGACGAGCCGCAGCCCGTCAGTGCGAGGGCGAGCGCCATGGCACCCGTGGCGGCAAATGCGCCAAGCTTCTTCAGCTTCATAATCAGTCTCCTTCCGGTGACCTCGTTTGATTCAGAGGTCTGCAAAAACTGTTGGCTATTATGCACCCGGAATTACGAATCTGCAATGAGAAAACTGATTGAAACAAACCCATAACGTGAATGGAATACTCTACTTTGTGACAGTCATTACTGCTGCAATGACCTTAATAGTCTAATTTCAGCTGCATAACCTGCAAGTTCGTTCGGAGTCTCCAAAATAAACGGCAGCGAACGCAAACGGCCATTCGATACAATATTCTGCATAACCTGCATACCGCCACCAAATTCCTCGCTGCCAAGGTATCCCTTGCCGATGCACTCGTGACGATCTTTATGGGCGCCACAAGGGTTCTTCGAATCGTTGATGTGTACGGCATGCAAGTGATCGATACCCACCACGCGGTCGAACTCGTCGAGTACGCCGTCCAGATCATGGATGATGTCGTAGCCGGCATCGCTCACATGGCAGGTGTCCAAACAAACGCCCAGCTTATCGGACAGCTCTGGGCACTTGGCGGCAACGCCCTCGATAATGCACGCCAGCTCTTCAAAGCTACGGCCCACCTCGGTACCCTTTCCCGCCATGGTCTCGAGCAGTACCGTCGTCTGCTGGCCCTCAAACATCACCTGGCACAAGGTGTCGACGATCATCTGGATGCCGGCATCAGCCCCCTGCCCCACATGCGCGCCGGGGTGGAAGTTGTAGTAGTTGCCGGGCAGTGCTTCCAGACGCTGCAAGTCCTCGGCCATTGCCTCCAAGGCAAACTCGCGCGCCCGCTCTTTGGCAGAACAGGGGTTATAGGTATACGGGGCATGCGCCACCAGGGGACCAAAGTCGTTTTGCGCCATAAGCTCGCGCAGGGCCGCCACATCATCCATGTCAAGATCTTTCGCCTTGCCGCCACGCGGGTTGCGCGTAAAGAACGCAAAGGTGTTGGCGCCAATGGATAGCGCCGTCTCCCCCATCGCCCGATAGCCCTTCGTCGTCGAAAGATGACATCCGATCGTCAGCATCTCCAGCTCCCCCTCATCAGTTGCGGTGAAATACGGTCTATTGGTGCCATATTTTGGCGCAAACAGACCGTATTCCACCGCAAGTTATAAAAGGGGCATCAGGGGCAAAGGCCTCCAAGGCATTCCAGGCGCTGGCGCCATGCCCCCACGCCCTAAAGTTTCAAGCGAATCGCATCGATGATGTGTGCACAGCGCTGCGTGGCGGCAAGGGGCATGACGGGACTCTCGAGTTTCCCCGCCTGAATGAGCTGCGTCGCATGCGACACCTCACCGTAAAAATCATCGACTTCAAATGGTGCATCGATTTCGAGTACTCGACCGTCGGAATACTTCACATGAGCGAGCTCGGGGCGATGGAGACGCTCGATTTCCAACGAGCCCCGCTCACAGGCAATCGTTAAGCGGCTTTCATATGTTGCTTTGCCGTCGCACACCATATGAATGGGTATACCGTCGACGCTCATATGGATCTCGTCGGCCCAATCGACGCGGCCGCCCGATACGTCACGCCAGCGAACTTCACGAGACGAAACCTCGCAAGCGCCCGCGAGCAAATCCTCAAACCAACCGACTGCATAGCAGCCCATGTCATATAGACAGCCGCCCTGCAACGGATCAAGCAGATAGCCTGAAGGAGACTCGCCGTAATCGAGCTTTTGCACGCTTTCAATCGAGACAATACGGCCAAGCTCACCCGACGCAAGCAAGTCCTTCACGCGAGTGCGCATCGGGCAAAACCGATTCTTCATCGCCTCCATAAACAGCACGCCGCGCTCGCGAGAGGTGGAGGCAATCGAGAGAGCCTCTTCCTCACTCAAAACGGCCGGCTTTTCGCACAGCACGGCCTTTCCGGCGCACAGCGCGCGACAGGCCCAACGCGTATGCATGCCATGCGGAAGAGCCAAGTAAATTGCGTCGACATCGGGGTCGGCAATCAGCGCGTCATAAGCCGCATCGCCGTTATCGTCGACCGAGGCATGGCCATGCGCAGCATCAATCGAAAACGCTCGGCAAAATTCCTCGACATGTGCAGGAGTGCGGCCGGCCGCAGCCACCAGCCGTGCCCCGTCGACCTTCTTGAGCGACGATGCAAATCGATGAGAAATGTGCCCAGCGCCCAAAATGCCCCAACGAACCTCACGCGAATCATTGCGTAAGCCTCGGTCACCCACGATAGCCTCCCATCAGTTGCGGCAAAAAAGTTCCTGCTATCGCCCTATTCTGCCGCAAACAGGGACTATTCCATCACAAGATATAAAAGGGTCATGAGGAGCGAGTTTTGCTGAAGACTTTAAGCATGACCGTTACGGGGCCAGGCTGGAAACGTCGGCGCACGTCATCGAGACGCTCGGGGATATCGATATGCTGTGGGCAGTGGCGCGCGCATTTGCCGCACTTGACACAATTGCTCACCAGCTTGGCCTCGCTTGTGCGCACCGCGCTCGCCGTAAAGTACTGCGATAGACCCGTAAACCAGCTGTGCGCATAGCTTGCGTTGTAGGCGGCAAAACATCCAGGGATATTGATGCCTTTAGGGCACGGCATGCAATAGCCGCATCCCGTGCAGGGCACGCGATTCGATTTTTCAAACTCATCCAGCACGTGCGCGATCGTGTCGAGCTGGTTGGCAGTCATCGAATCCGGCAGGGCCCGATCGGCCAACACCGCGTTCTCATCCACCTGCGCGATATCGGTCATACCCGAAAGCAGCATCGTCACCTGAGGATGGTTCCACACCCACGAAAGACCCCAGGCGGCAGGAGTGCGCAAATGCGGGTCACGGGCACTATCGAGCACAGCGCGGGCCCGTGGCGGCAGTTTGCCCGCTAAACGCCCGCCCAGTAGCGGCTCCATCACAAACACCGCGAGCCCGCGCTCGGCGGCGGCCATGAGCCCCGCCGTTCCCGCCTGATAGCGCTCTCCAGCGTAATTGTACTGGATCTGGCAAAAGTCCCACTCATACGCATCGAGCATCGTGAGGAAGTCCGCCGCGCTGCCGTGGTATGAAAAACCGATCTGGCGAATGCGCCCCGAAGCCTTTTGGCGCGCAATCCAGTCCTCGATGCCCAGTGCCACCACGCGCCCCCACTGGGCGGGCGAGGTAATGTTGTGCATAAGGTAATAGTCGATATGGTCGGTCCGCAGGCGACGCAGCTGCTCGTCGAAGAACCGATCGAAATCCTCCGCGCATTTGCACGAAGCATGTGGCAGCTTGGTCGCGAGCAAAACCTGGTCGCGTAGGCCTAGGCGCTCAAGCGAAGCGCCCACACAAGCCTCGTTGCCGGGATAGAGATAGGCCGTGTCCAGGTAGTTAATCCCCTGCTCCACCGCACGGGAGATGATGGCGTCGGCGGTCTTCGCATCCGGGCGTCCCGGCGCACCGGGAAACCTCATGCAGCCCAGCCCCAACGCCGAGATACGGTTGCCGCTTTTGGGGTCAACGCGATATTGCACGGCCCCTCCCCTCCCATCGAAGCCCTGACAAGGCGAAACAAACCCGTCACGTCATCGAAACACATCGGAATCGCAATTGAGAACGTATCGTAACGCAGCAGAAATCAGGCCGTCACGGCACCGCTTTAACATCAGCAAAAAGCCCGATGAAAGGAGACGAGCGTGACCACACGCGAGGACGCCTACCCCTACCCCGGCGAACAATACATCCTCTCGGTCGACCGCTATCAGATCGAGGTCATGGACCATCTAGACGAGCTTCCCGCCACGGGCGCCGTCATCTTCTGCACCTTCCCTAAGGTCCGTGATGGTGTCGGATACCCCGCGCGCGTTTTTGCGGTCTGCCCCGCGGCATAAGCGCACTGCGCAATAGTTTCTTTTTCACAACAGCAGCCCCGCGCGCCCACCAAACGCCCCGACGACATACAATCCATCAGGCGCCCCATATGCGGGCGCCTTTTATATGGGGAGATGATTCATATGCAGATCAACAAGGTCGCCTTTATCGGCAAGGGCGGCGTCGGCCTGCTCTACGGCAGCATGATTGCCAAGGCCCTCGGCAACGACGCCGTCGAATACGTCATGGACGACGCTCGCTTTGAGCGCCATGCGAACGACGCGCTCACCGTCAACGGCAAGCCCTGCGATCTCACGTCCGTCCGCGCCAGCGAGGCGACACCCGCCGATCTGGTCATCCTGACGGTCAAGACCACCGGTCTCGACCAAGCACTCAAGACTATGGAGCGTGTCGTGGGACCCAACACGCTCATCGCCTCGCTGTGCAACGGCATTACGAGCGAGCAAAAGATTGCCGAACGCTTTGGCTGGGAGCATACCGTTCTTGGTATCTGCCAGGGCATGGACGCCGTGTTCCTCAACGGCGCGCTCACCTTTACCAATGCGGGCGAGATTCGCTTTGGCGCGGCAGCGGGCACCGACCCCGCGACTGTCGCCGCTATCGACGAGCTCTATACGCGCTGCGGCATCGCCCATACCGTCGAGGACGACATCGCCCACCGCACGTGGGCCAAACTCATGCTCAACGACGGCATCAACCAGACCTGCATGGCCTACGGCGGGACCTACGGAAGCGCCACGGAGCCGGGCTCCGAGCAGCGCCGCTGTTTTGTCTCCGCCATGCGCGAGGCGCTTGCGGTTGCCAACGCCGAGGGCATTGAGCTGACCGAGGCAGACCTGACGCAAATGGTGCACCTCATCGAGGGAATCGACCCCACCGGTATGCCCTCGATGGCGCAGGACCGCATCGCACAACGAAAAACCGAAGTCGAGGAGTTCGCGGGCACCATTTGCCGCCTGGCCGCCAAACACGATATCCAAGTGCCGCAAAACGATTGGCTCTACCAGAGGATTCGCGAAATAGAAGGCAGCTGGTAGTGCTCGGCATACTGCAGCCAACAGATCCAATGGTAAAGCCGCCGCAAGGGGCACTCCCCTCGCGGCGGCTTCCTTTTTCATCTTTGACCAAAAATCAGCTTCACAACGGTTAGAGCTGCGACTCCGACGCCTGGCCCTCATCGTCGCGACAAAGGGCTACACCCGCACTTCCCAGCAGCGCGGCCGCGATCAACACGCCAACCACGATAGAGGCAGCCCCACAAGACCCCTGCATACCCGCGACGAGCGCGGCCGTAGGACCAAGGCAACCAAGCATCAACGCGACGGCGGCAACGGCAATGTCTCGAGCATTCACAAGACCACTTCCTCCAAGAGAAAGACCTTATTTCTCAAGAACCAGTGTGCCCCGCATCCATACGCCCAGCGTACCGCCACGGTAAGGGCTCTGTTAACTCAAACGCATACATAGAACGGACGTCCTTACGTTGCCCTAAAGCTCGGTAAAGACGCCCGTCCGCCAAATATCCGTGATGCAGAAAAATTACCAACCGGTGTAGTAGTCGGTGGTTCCGGCAGCGCAACCGGAGTCATAGACCTTGCAATCACCCTTGGAGCCCGTAAAGGTCGAGCCCTGGGCCATATCGCCCGCGGCAACAACGTAATAGCCGTCGGAATCGCGCCAGAAGCCCTCAGAATCCTGAGTCCATTCGCCCGTGCGATAGTGATAAAGCACATTGCTGCTGTAATAGGTCTCGCGGCGCCCGTTGTAGTTATTGACACCCGCAGAGCGCGTCAGGCCCGATCCGTTCGCGTAGGACGCGGCAGACGCGTAGGACGGAGTGTAACCGGCGTTGTAGTACGAAGCCTGGGCGACCTCGGCAGCCTCCGCCTCGGCGGCAGCCTCGAGCGCATTGCGCTTGGCATCCTCAAGCGCAATGCGCAGCTCATCGAGCTCGGTCGACTTGGCGTCGACCTCCCCCATCGTCAACAGGCTACCCGCGCCGTCGATGCAACCCTGCAGCACAGCGCGCTCGTCATCGGTGGCATAGTCACCGTACATGTTCATGATGATCTGAGCGCGCATCTCCAGGGAATCGCGCTTGGCCTCCATCGAGGCGTTCCACTCCTGCATGGAACCATAACCATCGCCGCGATAGTCAACGGGCTGTACCAGCGTCGTCTCGGACGGAGTAGATCCAACCGTATCGGACAGTGTTGCGGCGTGGGCATCAGTTGCACCGGCGCCCGCCAAAAGTGCCACGGTCAGAGCGGCGGAAAGGGCGGCGGCTTTCGGTTTTCGTGAATCGATCCTCATGTAGCTGGAAACCTCCGTAGTGCGTTTTTGCTGCGTTTGAGCTGCGTGTGATTCGATCGCGCTGCATAGTACCCCGAGCAAATCGCGACCTGCGGTTTTACTCAAAAGGCGCACGTCAATTGCGTAAAACTCACATCCTCTCAACAGGAGTTTTCCACAACTCAAATGCATAAAGCGTGTCAAAAACCCTGTTTTTGCACCCGCTCTATGCAAAAAAGGCGCCTGTGCAACCATTGTTCGCACAGGCGCCTTGAGCAGGCATTTTATGCAGTTATACCTATCGAGTCGCAAGGGGTCCTTGCACAAGTCGCCTTACTCGTCCAGCGCGGCGAAGGCCTGCTTCAGATCCCAAATGATGTCCTCGGCGTTCTCGGTACCGATGGAAAGACGGATCGTGGAGGGCGTGATGTTCTGCTCGGCGAGCTCCTCGGCAGAGAGCTGGGAGTGCGTGGTGGTAGCCGGGTGCACGACGAGCGACTTGACGTCGGCCACGTTGGCGAGCAGCGAGAACACCTGCAGATGATCGATGAACTTCCAGGCGGCCTCCTGGCCACCCTTAATCTCAAAGGTGAAGATCGAAGCGCCGCCGTTGGGGAAGTACTTCTGATAGAGCTCGTGATCGGGGTGCTCAGGCAGGCTCGGGTGGTTCACCTTGGCAACGTGGCTGTCGCCGGCAAGGAACTCAACGACCTTCTTGGTGTTCTCGACATGACGGTCAACGCGCAGCGACAGGGTCTCGGTGCCCTGGAGCAGGACCCAGGCGTTGAACGGGCTGATGCAGGCGCCCTCGTC
>CAVALS010000108.1:0-8903 GCA_963589385.1 Bacteroidaceae bacterium | reverse complement strand
GAAGGAGTGCCGCTATGGAGCAATCGAGCCTGTTTGGTGACGGCGTGGACATCGATACCGAAACGCCCACGACCGCGGAAGCCACCGCACCGACCGATGCCCGTGCCCAGGCGGCAGCGCGTGCGGCCGAGCTGCGCCACGAGCTCGATTACCACGCGTACCGCTACTACATGCTCGACGCACCCGAGATCACGGACGCCGCCTTCGACAAAATGCTCGTTGAGCTGCAGGAAATCGAGGCGACCTACCCCGACCTGGTGACGCCCGACAGCTATACCCAGCGCGTGGGCGGCTACGTGAGCGAGCAGTTTACGCCGGTCACGCACATGGCACGCATGTATTCCATGGACGACGCCATGGATCTGGATGAACTCGACGCGTGGCTCCAGCGCACCGAGGATGCGCTCGGTGCCGGTAGCGTCACCTATACCTGCGAGCTTAAGATCGACGGTCTGGGCGTGGCGCTTACCTACCAAAACGGCACCTTTGTGCGCGCGGCCACACGTGGCGATGGCACCACGGGCGAGGACGTATCGCTCAACGTCCGTACCATCAAGGACGTGCCCATGCACCTGTCCGAGCCGGCGCTCGCCCACATGGGCGCCGACCGCGAGCGCACTATTGAGGTACGCGGCGAGGTCTATATGCCCAAGGGCAGCTTTGTGCGCCTGAACGACGAGGCCGATGCCGAGGGCCGCGACCCCTTCGCCAACCCGCGCAACGCCGCCGCCGGCAGCCTACGCCAAAAGGACCCCAAGGTCACGGCGCGTCGCGATTTGGCCACCTTTATCTACGCCATCGCCGATACCGATCCGCTGCACGTCCACAGCCAGCGCGAGTTCCTCGATTGGCTACGGAGCGCCGGCTTTAGCGTCAACCCTAACGTGGCACGCTGCGCCACGCCGGTCGAGGTCCACGAGTTCTGCGCCCAGGCGCTTGAGCACCGCGGTGACCTGGACTACGACATCGACGGCGTGGTCGTAAAGGTCGACAGCTTTCAGCAGCAGCTCGACCTGGGCTTTACCGCCCGCGCGCCGCGCTGGGCCATTGCCTTTAAGTTCCCGCCCGAGGAAAAGCAGACCATCCTGCGCGAGATTCGCATCCAGGTGGGCCGCACCGGCGTGCTCACGCCGGTCGCCGAGTTCGATCCGGTGACGGTCGCCGGCTCCACCATCGCGCGCGCTACGCTGCACAACATCGACGAGATCCGCCGAAAAAACGTGCGCGAGGGCGATACCATCATCGTGCACAAGGCGGGTGACGTGATCCCGGAGGTCGTGGGCCCGGTACTCGACAAGCGCCCGGCCGATTCGGTCGACTGGCACATGCCCGAGGTCTGCCCCGTGTGCGGCAGCCCCGTGGTCCACGAGGACGGCGAGGTCGCCTACCGCTGCGTCTCCATCGATTGTCCCGCACAGCTCAAGGAGCGCCTGCTCCACTGGGTGAGCCGCGGTTGCATGGACGTCGACGGCCTAGGCGACGAGATCGTCGACAAGATGATCGCCGCCGGCCTGATCCACGATGTCGCAGACTTCTACCAGCTCACGGTTGATGACATCGCCGGACTGGACACGGGGCGCACCTATGCCAGCTCCAACAGCAAAAAGGGCGTCAAGAAGGGTGACCCCATTCCGGTAGGCCTCAAGACGGCCGAGAAAATCATCGCCGAGCTCAACAAGTCCAAGAGCCAGCCGCTCGGTCGCGTGCTGTTTGCCCTGGGCATCCGCCACGTGGGCAAGAGCGTGGGCGAGGTCATCGCCGAGCGATTCCTGTCGATTGACAAGCTCGTCTTGGCGAGCGAAGAAGACATCGCCGAGTGCGAGGGCATCGGTCCTAAGATTGCGGCGAGCGTCAAGCAGTTCCTGGCCGTGCCCGAGAACCTTGCCGTGCTGGAGCGCCTGCGCCAGGCGGGCCTGTCGCTCGAGGTCGATTTGAGCGCCGCGCACGCGCAAGCCGCAGCCGACGCTGGCGTGGCAGGCGAGCTCGCCGACGCACAGCCGCTTGCGGGTCTGACCTTCGTGCTGACCGGTACGCTCGTCAACCGCACGCGCGATGAGGCGGGCGCGGCGCTCAAGGTGCTCGGCGCCAAGGTTTCGGGCAGTGTTTCAAAGAAGACGAGCTATCTGGTCGCCGGCCCCAAAGCGGGCTCCAAGCTCACCAAAGCCGAGCAGCTGGGTGTACCCGTGTTGGATGAGGCGGCACTTGAACAGATTTTGGCGACGGGTAGGGTCCCGGAGGCATAATGATTTGTTGAGGAACTGCGCAGAGGCTCAGTTCCTCAACATCTCCTTATAGTGTTTGCCTGTTCAATTTCGATATCGTTTCCCTCGTATGATCCAGATGCATCTACCGACTCAAAGCGTGAGTAGGAAACTCTTGTCCCAACTTTGATTTGGGAAAGCTTGTCTTTGATTCGGCCAGATGAGGGGAATGTAATCCGGGTTTGCTTTCCAGCGTCGGTGTAGCGGGGACTGTTGTCTGTTTGGATTACGAGTTCCGTTCCCTCAATAGAATGAACGCTGCCGGCTCCAAAGACAAGGTAATCATCTCCTCCGCTATAGCGGGCTCTATCTGTGCATGAAGAAACGGATGCAAACATAGCGAAAATCACCAATATCGTAACCAGGGCAAAGGCCGTGGTGCCATAGCATTTTGATGGTGCCATCCGGTTTACCAAAAGACTGTTCCGTTCAATTTGACCATATTGGGCGTTGCATAGTTAATCGCTCGGGGATAAGTGTTCCATCCGTCGAATACTTCGAGCCACTGCAGTTCGATGCCAGAGCTTCCATTATGCCCAGTAAAATAGCCAGTTACCGTGACTGTATGACCTGATAGCTCGACGGACCCTTCACTGTTTCGGCTGTTGATCCACATATGATACAAGCCGATATTCCCTTGATCGATAGTTGCTCTGTACTGAGCGAATTGAGGCTGATAACCGAAAAATTGAGTATTAAGTGCTCTACCCTTTTGAGCGGCAAGACTTTTAAACGGAACAATTCCATCTGGGATGATCGTGCTTCCGTACTCGACGCCCTGATCATTGGTCTTATACGTTGTTGTGCCAGTGACGTTCCATATTTCTTTATAATAATCGGGATTAAATTGATTAGCGTTTGAACTGGTGAGACCGTAATGCATTGATACAGCGTACAAGGCAGAAACGACGCATGCATACTTATTAGTGCGGGCTTCAACTAATGATTCCGAGACTCCTCGGAACGGTATTCCGTTTAAATCGTCTATTTGGAAATGCAACATCAAGTCATCTTCATTGATAATGACTGCATCCCATGAAGTTGGGTTATTGCTTTGAGGTGTTATACCCTTTTCGGTGACAATCGGGACAGACCGTATATTGTTATAGTTGGTTACACAGTCTCTAGTTCCTGGCACCAAAGTTCCATATTCAATATCGTTGTACGAAATTAGTACGGTTGGGTTTGTGGCCTGTTGGCCGGAATAAGTTGAAATGGCGTTTGATAGAGAAGCTGAAATCGGAAGAATGGTATCGCCGAGGGTTATCTCCTTCAGAAGCCCAGGATATGATGCGTCAAGTATTAAATAACCGTAAGGGCTTCCTTCCCTTGTGACACTGATTTCATAGCCACAGATAAGGCCGATTTGTTGGCATACGGGAACGATTTGCTCGATCTCTAAGTTCGCGGATCCGTCGACGATGGGCAACAGGGAAAGCGCGTAGTCTTGTGCTAGGTCTGATGTAAAGGCGACGGATGAGTTTGAGTCGGCAGCGAATACTCTTGTTGGGCGTGACGCGGATAAGCCGATGATCGAGGCTAGGCCGAGAAGAAACGAGCGACGTGATTGAACTCTGGGCATAATGTCTCCTGCCTATGGGGGGCAATATGCTGTCATTTTATTTGCTACATAATACAATCTAATTCGGATTAAGGTAAATGGATGGAATTGCTCGATAAATGGTAGTGATTAGCGGACCGGTATCGCGATCCTCGTCACATACGCCCCCGGGTCGTCGCTGATGATGTCGTCGATGAGGGCGATTTCGCGCGAGGGACCGGCGGGGGACAGGTCGCGCTCGTGCATGTAATCGAGTAAGCGCTCATAGCGCGGGGCCGCCTGACCGTGCGTGCCGCGGAAGCTGACCGTCAGACACCGCGCGGCGGGACGTACTTCGACATCGCCCAGGTAATCGTCCGTGTCATCCAGCAGCAGAAAGACCTCGTCGTAGCCATCGAAGTCGCCGGCGGCAAGGCGTTCGGGCGCGATCCCGACGCCCAAGTTGCCCAGAAAAACAAACGTCTCGTGCTGGCCCGTCTGCAGTTGACGAATTTGCCACTCTAGCGCATAGGCATCGGTAGGGTTGACGCGTTCGCGCAACACGACACAGCGGAGCTCGGGCACATCGATTGTGCAAATGGTGTCGAGCTCGGTGTTCAGGGCATCGTGGAGCAGCGCAAGCCGGTTATCGATCTTACGCGACACGCGTTCGAGCTCGTGGCGCTTGCGCTCGATGAGCTCCTGCTGCTGAGTCAGCTGCCGCTGCATAAGGTCCACATCGCGCGTGGTCACAAACTCACGGATCTGCGCCAACGGCAAGTCGAGAACGCGCAGGTGGCTGATGGTATTGAGGGTGGAGAGCTGCCGCGATCCGTAATAGCGGTACCCGCTCGCCGGATCGATGTGCGCCGGGTCAAGAAGGCCCATCTGCTCGTAATGGCGCAGCGTGCCCACGCTCAGGTTAAACAAGCGCGCCACCTCGCCAATGCGGAGCAGGCCCTCAGTATGTTCACTTGGCATGTCGGTCACAGGACCGCTCCTTTCAATGGGCGGGGAAGGGGCGCCGAGGTCGTGCGGCGCGGCCGTCGTATGACACAAACGATCCGCTACGCTGCCAACTTGTCAAAAGCTCCGCGCCGGTTGAGCACGGTAAACGCGACAACACAGATGACCGCCGACAAAATCGATCCGCACGGCGAAGCGATGCCCATGGGAAACAGCGTGTCGGAATAGGCGTTCGACAGCAGCCACGCGCCCGGCACGCGAATGAGCGCCACGGCCAGCACGTTGTGCGCAAAGCCGATGTAGCTCTTGCCGTATGCAGCGAAAAAGCCGCTAAAGCAAATGTGGATGCCGGCAAAAATCGCGTCGAAAATATAACTGTGCATATAGCCGGTACCGGCGGCGACTACTGCAGCGTCCTTGGCAAAAAAGCCGATAAACGCCGGTGCCACCAGCCACATCAGCACCGTGATCAGGCAGCCGTACACTACCGAGATCGTCATGGCGTCTTTGAGCACCTGACGTGCACGGTCGCCCTTGCCCGCGCCGGCGTTTTGCGCCGTGAGTGCGCTGACGGTGGCGCCCATGGAACTCGGAACAATGAACAAAAAGCTGATCATCTTCTCGATCAGGCCCACGGCGGCGGCGTCGACCAGGCCGCGGTGGTTGGCGATGACGGTGATAAACATAAACGCTACCTGGATGCAGCCGTCCTGCACGGCCACGGGCACTCCGATCTTAAGAATACTGCCGAGCACCTCGGGCTGGGGGCGCAGGTCGCTGCGCTTAACGTGGATGTTCGTGCGACGGCTCTTAAGCCACACGAGCGCGAGGGCAACGCTAGCCGTCTGGGCGGTTACCGTGCCGAGTGCCGCGCCCACGGGGCCGAGCTCCATGTGGCCGATAAACAGAAAGTCGAGCGCGATGTTGATGATGCATGCCACGCCGATCACGTACATGGGCGAGCGCGAATCGCCCAGCCCGCGAAAGATGGCCGAGAGAATGTTGTATGCGGCGATAAACGGAATGCCGACAAAGCAGATACGCAGGTAGGCGGCGGTGCCTTCGACCGCCTCGGGCGGCGTGCCAATGAGCGCCACAACCTGCGGGCATAGTGCAAACAAGATGGCGGCCAACACCACCGAGACACCCATAAACAGCGTGATGGTGTTGCCGATGGCGGTCTCGGCGCGGTCGAAGCGGCGCGAGCCTACGGCGTGGCCGACGATGACCGTCGTTCCCATGGCCAGGCCCACGAGCGTCACGGTAATGATATAGAGCGTCTGGGCGCCATTGCCCACGGCGGTGATGCCGGCGGCACCGCTAAACTGCCCCATCATGTACAGGTCGGCCATGCCGTAGAGCATCTGCAAAAAGTACGAGAGCATATAGGGCAGGGCAAAGACCGCGATGGTCTTAAGGACATTGCCGCGTGTGAGGTCGTGTTCCATGGGCGGGGTACTTTCTGGCTTGGTTCGTTTGGCTACCAGTGTAGTGAAAACCCTACAACGATTGTAGAGTCAAGGTTTGTGTTGGCAGTGGGGCGAAATAAGTGAGCCCGTATTCATTTCCATTTGAATACGGGCATGCGCCGTGTAGGCTTAGCACCCCTCACCTCGCCTCAAACCATCACAACATTCGACGTTTTTCGCCAAAATCGGGAAAAGCATCGAATGTTGTGATGGTTTTTCTGCCACTCGACCGGGTGGAACCGCTTTCTTGAGCGCGAAGGTGTGCGGATCCGTGGGCAGGGGAATAAGGTTGGTTATCCGACTCCATTGGAGGGCTCATGGACCTGCCGATCGTTCTGTCCCATAAGACTGCCTGGCTGTACCACAACGTGGCGCGCCCGTCCGAGCCGCTCTCGCGAGCAAGCAGCCTATACGATGAGGACTCGATTGCTAACGAGGCGGAGCCGACCGCGAGCTTGCCCAAATTGGGACTCGATGCCAAGGGGCTGAGGGCTTCAACGGCGGTCGGGATCGCTGCCGACTATCTGGTTTCGCTTGGTATTCCACGAGAAGAGCTCGATCATATCGACACGCTCGTCAACTTCGATTTTGAGCGCTCGACGCCGGCTGGATTTAGGTGCCACGTGTTTGGAGCGCCGGTACCTCCAGACCATCTTATCGAGGTGGCAGAGGGCCTTCTAGTGGTTGATGAGGCCATGTGCTTTGTCCAAGCGGGTTCGTGGATGAGCGAGCCCGAGCAGCTGGAATATGGGTATGAAATCTGCGCCCGATACCATTTGAATCATCTGTCGACAGGCGATTATATCGAGATGGGGCAGAGGTATACCGTTGCCGATTTGATTGCTTATTGCAATGAGAACCGATCTCGTCAGGGGGCTATACGCGCGGCCGCCGTGCTCAAGCGCGTGCACGATGGCGCGCGATCGCCTATGGAGACGGCCACCGCAATCATGGTCGTAGCAAAACGTTCCCAGGGAGGGCTGGGATACGCCAAGATCGAGCTCAACCATCGGGTCGATGTTCCCAACGAGTTCAGGTATCTCGCAAAGGCCGGATATTTCGAGATCGACGTATATGCGCCTGCGAGCGGTACGGGGATTGAATACAACGGCTCGGACCATCTTGATAAACAGCGCAGCGCGTCGGATGCGGAGCGTATGACCGTGCTGAGCGCGCTGGGCTTTAGGATGATCGTCCTCACCGGGACTCAGTTTGCCCATCAGCTGCAATTGCACCGGGCGATGAACGCCATTGCGCTCGCTATGGGTCTCAAGTGCGACCGAAGCGAAGCGTTCCAGAAACGGCAGAACGATCTGCGAGAGTTCGTGATTCGGCACTGGGACGGCGGCCTTTAGGGGCGCTTTGGTCCTTCTACGGGGTGCCGTGGGCGGGCAAACCATCACAACATTCGACGTTTTTTGCCAAAAACGGGAAAAGCATCGAATGTTGTGATGGTTTGCGTGCTGAGGATGGGCTTGGAAGGTCCGTTTTGTTCGAGGCGACCTGTCCTGTCGTACGGGTGTCGGCATGATTCTCTCGTGGGGTATTATGTTTTCCGAAGAATAAAACGCCGCGTGAGGGGAGGGCTGCGTGGACGGGCATGTGCAACATGACGGCTTTGGCCGCGATATCAACTACCTGCGCATTGCCGTTACCGACAAGTGCAATTTCCGCTGCATTTACTGCATGCCGGCCGATGGCGTGGCGCCCCGTGCACACGACGAGCTACTCAGTGCCGAGGAAATCGCCCGCTTTGTGCGCTTGGTGGCGGGGGAGGGCATTCGCCGCGTGCGCCTGACGGGCGGCGAGCCGCTGGTCAGCCGCCGCATCATCCCGCTCATTCGCGACATCCGCGCGATTCCGCAGATCGAGGACATCTCGCTTACCACCAACGGCGCCCTGCTGCCCAAGTTGGCGCCGCAGCTCAAAGACGCTGGGCTTACCCGCGTTAACATCTCGCTCGACACGCTCGACCCTACGCTCTTTGGAAAGATCACGCGCCTGGGCCGGCTCGAGCAGACCATGGCTGGCATCGACGCGGCGCTAGCTTGGGGCTTTGAGCCGGTTAAGGTGAACTGCGTTGTTGTGCGCCGGCTCAACCAGGATGTGGCGGCCCTTGCGCGGCTCACGCTCGACCGCCCCATCCACCTGCGCTTTATCGAATACATGCCCATCGGCGACGAACGTACGAGCTCGCATTGCACTGTGGACCCGCATGCGCCCGCACTCAATCCCGAGCTGTGGGATGCGAGCGATACCGTGCCGAGCGACGAGCTGCGGGCACGCATCAATGCCGGGGCCGCCGCGGTGGGTCTGGGCGAGCTCGAGCCGCTCGACATCAACGACGCTCCTGCCGGCGCGGGCCCTGCGCGCTATTGGCACTTTCCGGGCGCGGCGGGAACGGTCGGCTTCATTAGCGCCATGTCCAACCATTTTTGTGCGAACTGCAACCGTCTGCGCCTGACGGCAGACGGCAACGTGCGTCCGTGCCTGTTTAGCGATGCCGAGTATTCGGTGCGCGACGCCCTGCGCTGTGGTGATGATATGCAGGTACTTTCGATTTGGCGCGATGCCGTGGCCCACAAACCGCAGGAACACGCGATAATTGAGGGCACGCAACGATTTATGTCCCAAATCGGAGGATGATCATATGGCCAAGAGCAGGTA
>CAVALS010000107.1:0-8938 GCA_963589385.1 Bacteroidaceae bacterium | reverse complement strand
AGGCCGAGGACCTGGACGAAGAGCGCGAACTGATCGATACCGATGTTGAGGACGCCGCAGATGAGGAAATCCTGACCAGCGTTGATAGCTCGGAGGATTTACATGACGAGGACTAACAAAGCAGAGGAGACGCGCACCGCAAGCGCCACGGACACCGCAGCACCCGGCGCCCAGACCGTCTACCCGCACACCATGCGCCTACAGCGCTTTTTGGCGCGCGCGGGCGTGGCGAGCCGCCGCGGCTCGGAGGACCTGATGACCGCAGGCCGCGTGACCGTCAACGGCCAGGTCGCGACCGAACTGGGCACCAAGGTCGACGTCGACCGCGACAACATCGAGGTTGATGGCATGTCCGTCAAGCTCAACCAGGGCGCCGTGTACCTGATGCTCTACAAGCCGACCGGCTACCTCACCACCATGAGCGATCCGCAGGAGCGCCCCTGCGTGGCCGACCTGGTCCCGCGCGACCGCTTTCCGGGGCTCTTCCCGGTGGGTCGCCTGGACCGCGACACCACAGGCCTTTTGCTCTTTACCACCGACGGCGACCTGTCGCAGGACCTGCTGCACCCCAGCAAGCACGTCTACAAGACCTACCAGGCGCTCGTGGACGGCCACCTGACCGATTGTGACTTGGAACCGCTGCGTCGCGGCATCGAGCTCGACGACGGCCTGTGCCAGCCGGCAATCTGCCGTGTCATCAGCGCGCGGGAGGCCGAGGCCGTGGCTCCGCAAGGCGTACAACTCGGCACCACTGCCGTGGAGGTCATCATCCGCGAGGGCCGCAAAAACCAGGTTAAGCGCATGCTGAGCAAGATCCACCATCCGGTGATCCGTCTGCACCGCTGTAACTTTGCCGGCCTGGAGCTCAAGGACGTGGCGAAGGGCTCGTGGCGCGAGCTCACCGACCGCGAGGTGCAGATCCTCAAGGCCGGCGGCATCCCGCCCAAACAGGCCACCTCCAAGCGCGGCGCCGCGCCGGCGACCAACACCACCTGCCGCACGCGCCACCACGGCAGCCATGGCTCCGCACCCAAGCGCAACACCTACCGCGAGCGCTACACGGGCTAGCCAGTCCGCCAGCAAGCAGCGCCCGCGTCCCATACCAGAACGTCAACCACCGAAAGGAAGCATTGCATGATCGTCGCCATCGACGGCCCCGCCGGTTCCGGCAAGTCCACCATCGCCAAGGAGATCGCCCGCCAGCTGGGCTTTAACAAGCTCGACACGGGCGCCATGTATCGCGCCGTCACCTTCGCCGCGCTCGATCGCGGCATCGATCTGGACGACGAGGCGGCTATCGACGCCCTCGCCGAGCAGATCGAGATTCGCTTTACCAACGGCACTGGCGAGGACACGCGCCTGACCATCGACGGCCAGGACGCATCGGCTGCCATCCGCACCCCGCAGGTGGACGCCAACGTCTCCAAGGTCTCGGCCTACCCGGGCGTACGCGCCGCCATGCTCATCCATCAGCGCCGCGCAGCCGAAGACCGCGATATCGTGGCCGAGGGTCGCGACATCGGCACCGTCGTGTTCCCCAACGCGCAGGACAAGGTCTTTCTGACCGCCGACCCCCGCGAGCGCGCCCGTCGCCGCGTGCTGCAGCGCCATCAAAACGACGCCCAGCCGCTCACCGAAGAGCAGCTCGAGGCCGAGGTCGACGAGACCCTTGATGCCCTCAAGCAGCGCGATAAGCTCGACAGCAGCCGCGAGGTCGCACCGCTCGTGCCCGCCGAGGATGCCGTGCACCTCGACTCCACCGCCCACACCATCGACGAGGTCGTCCGCATTATCGAGGACCTCATCAACCAAAGGAGGTAGCCCATGCGCCTGTTTAAGCAGACGCCCGAGGATTACTACAACGCCCCCTACGCCGAGTTCCCGGCGCTCATCCGCGGCACTGTCGTCGTGGTTATGGCCATCCTTTGGGCCTTCTCCAAGCTCATGTGGCGCTGGAAGGTCGAGGATGCCGACCTGCTGTTTGAGCGCCAAGAAGGCCGCGGCAGCGTGGTCATCTGCAACCACACCTCGATGGCCGAGCTCTTGGCCGTGGAGACGGCGCTGTTCTTTGGGGGGCGCCGCATTCGTCCCATCTTTAAGTCCGAGTTCGCCAAGAGCAAGATTGTGCGCTGGGCCTTCAGCCGCGTTGGCGGCATCCCCGTGGAGCGTGGTACTGCCGATATGAAGTGCCTGCGCGCCGCCCAGCATGCGCTGCAGCGCGGCGAGGACGTCCTGATTTTCCCCGAGGGCACGCGCATCCGCTCGCGCGATATCAAGCCCGAGGTCCACGGCGGCTTTGCGCTCATCGCCCAGATGGGCAAGGCGCCCGTCAACCCGCTCGCAATCTGCGGCTGGTCCGACATCACGCCGGCGGGCAAAAAGATCATGTGTCCCAAGAAGTGCTGGATTCGTGCCGGCAAGGCCGTCTCGCTTTCCGACGCACCGGCCGGGCTTAAGCGCACGGAGCGCCTGGCCTGGTTTGAGTCCGAGGCCATGAACCGCGTCTACGCCATGCGCGACGAGCTGTGCGCCGAGCATCCGGGCAGGTTCTAACCATGAGCGAGAACATGACGAAAACCGCCGCGACTACGTCCGACCAGGACGGCGCGCCCACCATCGAGATCGCAGCCCACGCCGGCACCTGTTACGGCGTGCAGCGCGCGCTCGACATGGCGCTGGCCGCCGCGCCGCAGGCAGGGGAGTGCACTCAGGTTCATACCTTGGGTCCGCTTATCCATAACCCCATCGTGGTACGCGAGCTCGCTCAGGCGGGCGTTGGCTTGGCCGAAACCCTGGATGACGCCGCAACCGGCACCGTGATTATCCGCGCCCACGGCGTGGTGCCGCAGGTGATCGATGCTGCCCGCAAGCGCGACCTTACCGTGGTCGACGCCACCTGCCCCTACGTGAAGAAGGTCCATGTGGCGGCCGAGCGCCTGGTGCGCGAAGGCTACCGCGTGATCGTCGTGGGCGAGCCGGGCCACCCAGAGGTCGAGGGTATTCTAGGCCACGCCGGCAATGACGCGCAGGTCGTGAGCTGTGCCGCCGACGCCGATGCCCTATCGCTCAAGGGCAAGGTGGGTCTGGTTGTGCAGACCACCCAGACCGCGCAGAACCTCGCCGAGGTCGTGGCCGCTATCACCCCGCGCGTGCAGGAACTACGCGTGATCAACACCATCTGCGCTGCCACGAGCGAGCGCCAGCAGGCAGCCGCATCACTTGCCAACCGCTGTGATTGCATGGTCGTCGTGGGCGGAAAGAACTCGGGCAACACCCGCCGCCTGGCACAGATCTGCGCCGACGTCTGCGAGCACACGCACCACATCGAGGAAGCTTCCGAGCTCCAGGCCGCATGGTTTGCCAACGCGCGCCACATCGGCATAACCGCCGGAGCCTCCACCCCGCAAGAACACATCGAGCGCGCCGTAACGCGCATCAAGGAGCTTTGCCGCTAATCATGGACCAGACCGTACCCGCATACGCCGCCGAGGTGGCCGATTACGGGCGCAGCCGCGACCCCGAGCCGGGTGAGGGCGCGCTCGTAAAGAACGTGCGTCCCGAATCGCCCGCGTGGGATGTGGGTATCGAGCCGGGCATGCGCGTACTTACGGTCAACGGCGAGCAGCTTACCGATATGATCGTGTGGCTCTGGGAGGCCGACGACGATACCGTCGAGTTGGAGGTATTCGATCCACGCGACGGCACCGTCACCCCTGTAGAGCTCGACCGCTTTCCCGGCGAGGACTGGGGCCTGGACTTCGATGGCCCCATCTTTGATGGCATGCGTACCTGCGTCAACGCCTGCGTGTTCTGCTTTATGACCATGCTGCCCAAGGGCGGCCGCTCAACGCTCTATATTCGCGATGACGACTACCGTCTGAGCTTTTTTCAGGGCAACTTTGTCACGCTCACGAACCTCTCCGACGAGGACGTGCAAAACGTCATCGAGCGTAACATGAGCCCCATGAACGTGTCGGTCCACGCCGTAAGCCCCGACGTCCGCCGCCGTATGATGGGCCGCAACGCCCAGCGCGGCATGGATGTGCTCGAGGCCATCATGGCCGCCGGCATAGAGATTCATGCGCAGATCGTGTTGTGCCCCGGCATGAACGACGGCGAGGAGCTGGAAAAGACCCTGCGCTTTTGCGAGGAGCACGAGCAAATCACAAGCCTGGGCATCGTGCCGCTCGGTTTTACCAAGCACCAAAACCGCTTTAGCTGGTCCTACAGCGACAAACCCGAGCTCGCGCGCGAGACCATTGCCATGATCCGTCCCTACCAGGACCGCGCCTTCGAACGTTTTGGCCGCCACACCTTCCAGATGAGCGACGAGTTCTACCTGGACGCCGGCATCGATCCGCCCGAGGCGGACTTTTACGACGGCTATCCGCAGTACTACGACGGTATCGGCATGATCCGCTCATACCTAGACGAGACGGACGATGTGCTCGCCGCCGATGCCGAACGACTGGCCCGCGTCCGCGAGGCCATCGCCACTCGCAGCCAGCACCTGCTGTGCCTCTCGGGCGCCAGCGCACGCGACACCGTGGCACGTTTCGTGGAATCGCCGCAGGGGCTCGCCGGCACCGTCACGGCCATCAAGAACCGCTACTTTGGCGGCAACGTGGACGTGACCGGCCTCATCGTCGCGAGCGATATCCTGGAGCAACTGCCGCAAGACCTGTCGGGGGTTATGCTCTTTGTGCCTAAGCTCATGTTCAACGCTGACGGCATGACGCTTGACGAGTATCATCGTGACGATTTACTCGCAAGCCTTACCAGTCGCGGCGCCGAGGTTCATGTGGTGTCGACCATGCCGCATGAGCTGCTCGATACCCTGGAGCACATCCTTGGCATTGTGCCTGCCGACTCTACTAATTCCGCTGACCCTATCCATTAAAGGAGAGCAGATGAAACCTATCGTCGCCGTCGTCGGACGCCCCAACGTGGGCAAGTCCACGCTCGTTAACCGCCTGGCCCAGACCTCGGACGCCATCGTCCACGAGTCCCGCGGCGTCACGCGCGACCGCTCGTATCACACGGCCGATTGGAACGGCCGCGAGTTCACTATCGTCGACACAGGCGGTATCGAGCCTCTCAAGAGCGACGACGTCTTTGCCACGTCCATCCGCGATCAGGCGCTCGCCGCCGCCGAGGAAGCCGCCGTCATCCTGTTTGTGGTCGACGGCCGCACCGGAGTCACCGAAGAGGACGAGTCGGTCGCTCGCATGCTCAAGCGCTGCGACAAGCCGGTCTTTCTGCTGGTGAACAAGCTCGACAACCCCGATCGCGAGAATGACAACATCTGGGAGTTCTATTCACTTGGCATCGGTGAGCCCACGCCGCTGTCGGCCCTGCACGGACATGGCACGGGCGACCTGCTCGACGATATCGTGGCCCTGCTCCCTGAGGAAGAGGACGAGGTCGCCGATGAATTCCCCGACGCGCTGAACGTCGCTATCATCGGCCGCCCCAACGCCGGTAAGTCGTCGCTGTTCAACCGCATCCTGGGAGCCGACCGCTCCATCGTGTCGAACATTGCCGGCACCACGCGCGATGCCATCGACACCGTGGTCGAGCGCAACGGCAAGCACTACCGCATGGTCGACACCGCGGGCATTCGCAAGAAGAGCACCGTGTACGAGAACATCGAGTACTACTCCATGGTCCGCGGCCTGCGTGCCATCGACCGCGCCGACGTGGCGCTGCTCGTCGTCGACGCCTCCGTAGGCGTCACCGAGCAGGACCAGAAGGTCATGGGCTTGGCCATCGAGCGCGGCTGCGCCATCGTGGTGCTGCTCAACAAGTGGGATCTGCTCGACGACGACCGTAAGCGCGAGGCCTGCATGGAGACCATCGACCGCCGTCTGGGCGTCATGGCTCCCTGGGCCCAGTACCTGCGCATCTCTGCCCTGACCGGCCGCAGCGTCGAGAAGATCTGGGCGATGGTCGATGCCGCCGAAAAGACGCGTTCGCAAAAGATCAGCACCTCGCGCCTCAACACGTTCCTCACCGACCTGCGCGAGTTCGGTCATACCGTGGTGGACGGCAAGCGCCGCCTGCGCATGCACTACGTAACCCAGACGGGCGTCAACCCGCCGACGTTCACGTTCTTCGTCAACCACAGCGACCTGGTCAATGACACCTACCAGCGTTACGTGGAGAACCGCATGCGCTCGACCTTCGACTTCGCCGGTACGCCCATTCGACTCTTCTTTAGGAAGAAGGAGCAAAAGGATGCTTAATCCGATCCTGCTGACCGCCATCTGCGCCGTGGTCTCGTTCTTTATCGGGGCGATTCCGTTTGGCCTGATCCTGGGCCGCGTGTTCAACCACACCGACATTCGCAAGGCGGGCTCCGGCAACATCGGCACCACCAACGCCCTGCGCGTAGCCGGCCCCAAGGTGGCCGCGCTCACGCTGCTGCTCGACTGCCTTAAGGGCGCTATCTGCGTCCTTATCGCCCGTCCACTCATCGCGAGCGTGGGCTATGGCTTCCCCGTGAGCATCATGGCTCCCGGTGCCGCCGGTGACTGGATGATCGGCGTCATCTGCCTGGCTGCCGTGTGGGGACACATCTTCTCGCCCTACCTTAACTTCCACGGAGGCAAGGGTATCGCCGTGGGCCTGGGCGTGATCCTTGCCTGGTACTGGCCCATTGGCCTATCGCTGCTGGGCATGTTTATCGTGGCCGTCGCCATCACCAAGTACGTGTCGGTAGGCTCGCTTGCCGCCGCCATCGGTCTTCCCATCGCTGCCTGCGCGGTCTTTCCTTACAGCAGCCTGGGCCTCAAGTTTTGCATGGCGATGATCGGCATCACCGTGGTGTGGGCCCATCGCGCGAACATCAAAAAGCTCATGACGGGTAAGGAGTCCAAGCTCTCGTTTACCAAGCGTGTCACCGAGCCCGACGATAAGTAGGAGAGAGTCATGAATGTTGCGCTGATTGGCTCCGGCTCCTGGGGAACCGCCGTCGCCGGCCTTGCCGCCGCGCGAGCCGAGCGCGTGATCATGTGGGCCCATAGCGAGCAGACGGCCGCCGGCATCAATGGCGAGCACCGCAATCCCCGGTATCTGGTGGACTACGTGCTGCCCGGCAACGTTGTCGCCACCACGGACCTGGCGCAGGCGCTCGACGGCGCCGACGCCATTATCTTTGCCGTGCCTTCGACGCACCTGCGCGATGTCTGCCACCAGGCGGCGCCATTCATCGCGGACGAGACGCCGGTTCTGTGCCTCACCAAGGGCATCGAGCCCGAGTCCGGCCTGCTCATGAGCGAGGTCATCGCCAGTGAGATCGGCAACGAGTCGCGTGTGGCGGCGCTCTCGGGCCCCAACCATGCCGAGGAGATCTGCCGTGGCGGGCTTTCGGCCGCCGTCATCGCCAGTAAAGGCCAGCAGATAGGGGAGACCTTTAAGGAGCTGCTGCTTTCCACGGCCTTCCGTATCTACCTGTCGCAGGACATGACCGGCGTCGAGGTCTGCGGCGCCATGAAAAATGTCATCGCCATCGTGTGCGGCATCTCCGCCGGCACCGGTGCCGGCGACAACACGCTCGCCCTCATCATGACGCGCGGCCTGGCAGAGATCAGCCGCCTGGTGCACGCCCGCGGCGGCCAGGCCATGACCTGCATGGGGCTTGCCGGCATGGGCGACCTTATCGCCACCTGCACTTCGGAGCATTCGCGCAACCGCACCTTTGGCTACGAGTTTGCGCATGGCGTGTCGCTCGACGAGTATCAGGCACGCACGCATATGGTGGTCGAGGGTGCCGTCGCGGCCCGCAGCGTCAGCGAGCTCGCCCGTTCACTGGGCGTAGACATTCCGCTCACCTTTGCCGTGGAGCAAACGCTCTACAACGGTGTTACTTTGGATAGGGCGCTCGAGATCCTTACCGACCGCGTCCCCTCTCAAGAGTTCTACGGACTCGCCGACTAGCGCAGAAAGGCTACTACCATGGGTTCCATCAAAATCGCTCCGTCCATCCTTTCGGCCGACATGGCCAACCTCAAGGGCGAACTCGACAAGATCGCCGGCGCCGACTACGTGCACTTCGACGTCATGGACGGTCACTTTACCGGCAACCTGACCTTTGGCGTTGATATCCTCAAGGCAGTCAAGCGCTCCACCGATGTACCGGTCGACGCGCACCTGATGGTGTCGAACCCCGACGAGACGGTCGATTGGTACGCCGACGCCGGTGCCGACATGATCACCGTGCACTACGAGGCTTCCACGCACCTGCACCGCACGCTCACCCATCTGCAGCAGCGCGGCGTCAAGGCCGGCGTGGTGCTCAACCCCGCCACCCCCGTGTGCGTGCTCGAAAGCATCATCGACGTCGTCGATATGGTGCTGCTCATGAGCGTGAACCCTGGCTTTGGCGGCCAGAGCTTTATCCCCGGTACCATCGCCAAACTGCACGAGCTTACGGCCATGTGCGAGCGTCACGGCGTTTCGCCCCTCATCGAGGTCGACGGCGGCATTTCTTCCAAGAACATCGCCGAGGTCGTTAAGGCTGGCGCCAACGTGCTCGTGGCCGGCTCCGCCGTATTTAAGTCCGAAGATCCCGCCGCCGAGGTTGCGCTGCTGCAGAAGCTGGGCAACGAGGCTGCACAGGAGGCATAAACCCTTATGACCGCAGGTCAAAACCGCATACCCGTGAATCTTGACTATGCCGCCTCGACGCCCATGCGCGCCGAGGCGCTCCTTGCGCAGCGCGAATATGACGACAGCGAGCTTGCCGGCGTCAACCCCAACTCGCTGCACTCGCTTGGCCGCAAGGCCGCCGCACGCCTAGAAGTGGCGCGTCGCGAGATCGCCCGTAGCTTTGGCGCACGCGTTCGCCCGTCCGAGATCATCCTTACCAACGGCGGCACCGAGGCCAACCAGCTGGCGCTGCTCGGTCTTGCCGAGGGCGCTCGTCAGCGCAATCGCA
>CAVALS010000106.1:0-9079 GCA_963589385.1 Bacteroidaceae bacterium | reverse complement strand
TTTCGAGCGTTTCGGTGTAATTGCTGACAGTATCCATGTTCTAAGCGGCTTTCTGAGGTCGGGGCGGATTGCGTCGGGCGAGCTCGTTGTGTACACGCGTCGTTGCTCAGCGCTTTGCATGTATCCAGGCCCCCGCCTTGCTGCGTTGTTGAGTTAATTTACCGGCTAATGTTCGCTGTTGATAACAGCTGAGTAGTGTAAACAACGGTGCACAATTATATATGGGTGTACATGCTGTGGGCGGCTATTATTCGACAAGCAGTAGCGCGACGATGCGATGTTCGATAAAAATGCGACTGGGACGGTATATGTTGACGGGTATACTTGTCCCGTTTTAAAACGCAGGAACGGAGATGGTCGCATGGCACAGTCAAATATGACGCGCACGGTGGGGCTTGCGCTCGAGGGAGGCGGCTACCGCGGTATGTATACAGCGGGCGTGCTCGATGTATGGATGGAGCACGGTTTGACCTGCGACCATATGGTGGGCGTCTCGGCGGGCGCGGCGTTTGGCTACAACTTTAAATCGCGCCAGATCGGCCGCGCCATTCGCTATAACAAGGCCTATTGCGCCGACAAGCGCTATGCGAGCGTGACAAGCTGGCTGCGAACCGGCGATATGTACAATGCCGACTTTGCTTATCACGAGGTGCCTATCGAGCGCGATCCCATCGACTTGGAGGCGTATCGCACCTGTCCCATGCGATTTACGTGCGTGTGTACCGATATCGAGACGGGCAAGGCCGTCTATCACGATCTGCCGTATGGCGACGAGCGCGATATCGAGTGGATTCGGGCGTCGTCGGCAATTCCCGTGGCGACGCGTCCCGTTGCTATTGACGGGCATAAGTATCTGGATGGTGGCGTGGCTGATTCTATTCCCAGCGCGTGGCTGTTTGCGCAGGGGTATGACCGCAATATCGTGGTACTCACGCAGCCGGCGGGCTTTGTGAAGCAGCCCAACAGCGTGATGCCCATGCTGCGGCGCGTGTTCCGTCACTATCCGGAGTTTGTCGCAGCGCTTGAGCACCGGCATGAGGTCTACAATGCCACGCTCGATGACCTGGCACGTCGCGAGGCTGCCGGCGAGATCTTTGTGGTTCGTCCGAGCGAATCGGTGAAGGTGCCGTCGCTGTGTCGCGAGCCCGATGAACTTGAGCGCATCTACCAGATTGGTCGCCGCGATGCGGAGGCGACCTTGCCGGCACTGGAGGCATATCTGGCAGGGTAGAGGCTGCTGCCGCCATCTCGGCGGAAAGCGCATCCCGGAATGGAGGCTCAAACTGGGATGTGCTTTCCATTGCTGAAGATATGAAGCTGCGAATCAGCTGCTCGGCCTAGACTTACGCCTGCTGCCAGGTGTCGACGAGCTCCTTGGCCGCGGCGTAGGGGTCATCGGCGCTGCAGACGGCGCTCACCACGAAAAAGCCGTCGACGCCGGTGGCCTTGAGCTGTGGCAGGTCGGCCGTCTTGACGCCGCCGCCCACCACGATGGGCACGGGGCTTGCCGCGTGGAGGGCGGCCAGGTCCTCAAAGCTCTTGGTGATGATAGAGCCGTCGGCCGCGCGTCCGCAGTCGCGCTTGGTCTCGGTCTCGTGGAGTGGGCCGATGCCCAGGTAGTCGACTAGGCTCATGTCGGCGGTCTTGACGTACTCGAGCATCTCCTCGCAACGGGCGGAAAGGCCCACGATGGCGTTGGGCCCCAGCAGCTTGCGACAGACCTCGACGGGAATGTCGCTCTGACCCACGTGCACGCCGTCGACGGCAATGCCCTGCTCGCGCGCGGCGAGTACGCAGTCCAGGCGGTCGTCAATCAGCAAAGCGACCTGACCGGTCTTGCCGGCCTGTGCGATTGCCTGCGCGGCGTCGCCGGTCAGCGCAATGATCTCGCGGGCGCTTGCCACCTTGGAGCGCACCTGGATGCAGGTAAAGCCGGCGTCGAGTGCCTGGGCCACCACATCGCCCACGGGGCGCCCGAGCGTGTTTTCGGGGCCGAGCACCAGATAGGCCGAGATATCAAGGTTGTCGCGGATGCTCATCGTGTTTCCTCCTGCTTTTTGATCTGAGCTTCCATGCGCTCGAGCTTGCCGGTCATGGTGTCGGTAAATCCGGGTCGAATATCGGCTTTGAGCACGACTTCGGTGCGGATGCCCTTGCTCGCCAACACAAAGGTTGCGTCGCGCACGACCTGCATGACCTCGTCCCAGTCGCCCTCGATCTCGGTGAACATCGAGGTGGTGCGGTTGGGAAGGCCGCTCTCGCGAATGACGCGCACGACCTCGGCGACCTCGGCGGACAGCTCATCGCCGGTGCCGCACGGGGCGATGGCCACGGCGACGAGCGTGTTCATGCCGGCGTTGGTTGCGGGTTCGGACATGGCTTATGCCTCCTCGAGCTCGAGTTGGTTATCGGCGATGTCTTGGGCGGTTGCGCGGTAGAGCTCGTCGATAAAGGCGACCTTAAAGCTTGCCGGGGCGTCGGCGACAGCGGCGGCACGCGAGCCGGCAACGTTGTAGACGGCGGTGCCGCAGACGGCGGCCGTAAACGGGTCGGCAGCGCAGGCGTACACAGCCAGCACGCCGCCTTGCGAGCAGCCGCAACCGGTGATCTTGGACATGAGCGGGCTGCCGCCGTGGGACTTGGCCACGGTCATGCCGTCGGTGATCAGGTCGACTTCGCCCGAGACCACAACGGCGCCGCCGGTGTAGCGGGCGAGCGCCACGGCGGCATCGCGGGCGGCGTCTACCGTGTCGGTGGTATCGACACCGCGCACGCGGCTCAGATCGGCCGCCTCGCCCTCAAGACCCCACAGCCCGGCGAGTGCGATGATCTCGGAGGCGTTGCCACGCACGATGGCGGGCTTGTACTGCTTGAGTTCGTTTACCAGCTGGGTGCGCAGGCTACCGATACCCAGGCCCACCGGATCGAGCACCCAGGGCTTGCCGGCGTCGTGTGCCGCCTTGGCCGCGCGGGGAATCGTCTGTTCGTAGATGGGGAAGAGCGTGCCCATATTGAGGTAGATGGCGCCGCCGCCGGCAACGAGCGCCTCGCCCTCGTCGGGCAGATAGACCATGGCGGCCGATCCGCCCACGGCGAGCTGCGCGTTGGCGACAAAGTCGATCGTCACCGTGTTGGTGATGGAGCCGGCCATCGGATTGGTGGCACGAATCTCCTCCACGGCTTTGACCACATTTTGCTTAAGCTGTTCCGAATCAATCACTGCACATGCCTCCTTGGCATAGAAAAGGGGCGCTGTGCATAGACAGCGCCCCTGTAAAGGCGGCATGCTCCCTACGCCAGCATTAACTGACAGGTTCAAAGGATTGGGCCCATTGCCCTCTCAGCCTTGTGGTTTGCACCGCCGGCACTCCCGCATCGAATCTGTTGTTCCCTATACTAGCGCACCTGCCAAAAAGGGACAGGTTTATTTTGGCAGGTAACAACTGGGACTTTGCGTTTTCCCAGATGAAACCTGCCGAAATAAACCTGTCCCTTTTTGGCAGGTCGGTACAATAGATGGGATTAAGAATGACCGAGGGGACCTTATGATCAAACTTGTGCTGACCGATATGGACGATACACTGATTCCAGCCGGGCATGACGGCGCCAGCGACTACGCCATTGAGGGTATTCATGCCATGCAGGCGGCGGGTTTGCACTTTGGGCCGGTTTCGGGTCGTCAGCCGTCCGCGATGGGCTGGATGTTCAAAAACCGTTCCGAGTGTTATTCGACCGGTGCGTTCTGTAACGGCCAGGTGATGTTTGTCGACGGCGAAGTAGTCGCCTCGCGCGCAATCGATAACGATGCTCTGATGCGCTTAGCCGATTATTTTGAACAGGAGACCGACGATACGTATTTGAAGGTCTACCGTCTGGGTGATGACTTTTGGAATAACGATGCCTATTGCGTGACAAGCGATCCCGAGCGTGTGCGTCGCGCCATGAAGTCAGGCGGCAACGCGTGGCTCAAGGGCGAAGAGGCTCCCTGTCGTCCTGTCGTTGACGATGCCCCGGTATACAAGGCGAATATCTGGAGTGCCCGTTCGCGCGAGGAGCTCGCCGAGCTGCGCGAGCGTGTTGCCGCTGAGGTGCCGGAACTCTCGCTTGTGTTTCCCAACAACCGCGTGCGCCTGTTCGACGTTCTTCCGACCGGCTGGGACAAGGGCTGCGCTGCGCTGGAGCTGGCGCGTGCTTTGGGCCTGACGCCCGACGAGGTGGCCGTATTCGGCGATTCCGATAACGATTTGCCCATGATCGATGCCGTTCCCAACTCCGTTGCAGTCGCCAATGCCAACGAGGCCGTCACGGCTGCCGCACGCTGGCATATCGGCGCTGCGGCAGATGATGCGGTTGCCGGGGCTCTGCATCAGATTGCCGCCTGCGCCGCGACGGGGGAGATGCCGTCGTTTATGAGCCAAATGGACGCGGCAGGTTTTGGCGTCACGAACGTCTAGGGAGAAGGCTATGAAGCTTCAGCAGCTCAGATATGTTGTTAAGGTTGCCGAATGCGGTAGCATCACCGAGGCCTCGCGCCGGCTCTTTGTGTCGCAGCCTTCGATTACCGCGTCGATCCGCGATCTCGAAAACGAGATGGGTGTGCATATCTTTGAGCGCACCAACAAGGGTGTCATTGTGTCCGAGGAAGGCGAGACCTTCTTGGGGTACGCGCGCCAGGTGCTCGACCAGGCCGACCTGCTCGAGGGCAAGTACAAAGGTACGTCCGAGCAGGTGCCGCACTTTAGTGTGAGCTGCCAGCATTATTCCTTTGCCGTTAATGCGTTTGTCGATGTGATCCGCGAGTTCGATGCCGCGCGCTACGACTTTACCCTGCGCGAGGAGCAGACCCACGAAATTATCGAGGATGTCGCGCATATGAAAAGCGAGCTGGGCATCCTGTATCTGTCCGAGCACAACCGCGAGGTCATCGAGCGCATGCTGGTGGCCAACGAGCTCGTGTTCGAAGGGCTCTTCTGCGCCACGCCGCATGTCTTCGTCTGCGCCGACCATCCGCTGGCGGACCGCTCCAGCGTGACGCTCGAGGATCTGGAAGACTACCCGTTCCTGTCCTACGAGCAGGGCAGCTACAACTCGTTTTACTATTCCGAGGAGCTGACCTCGACGTTCGAGCGTCGCAAAAATATCCGCGTGCGCGACCGTGCGACGTTGTTCAATTTGGCCATGGGCCTCAACGGCTACACGGTATGCTCGGGCGTGATCAGCCACGAGCTCAACGGCCCCGGCATTATCTCGATTCCGCTCGACGTGGACGAGTACATGGAGATTGGCATCATCACGCGCAAGAACACGACGCTCACGCGCTACGGTCGGGCCTATATCGACGCGATTCGTCAGCATATCTAGGCTGCTGTTCTCCGCACGGTTCAAGTCTCTTTATGACAGTCCAGACTGATATAGGAAGCATCTATATCAAACTGTTATAAACGTATATTTTACGATGACCATATGAGCGCTCATACTCTGTCCCAGTAAAGCAACCAATGCAAAGGGAGATATCTATGAGCACTTCGATTCAACCGAACGCGCCGTTTCGCGCCGATATCGTCGGCAGTTTTCTTCGTCCGCAGGCTGTAAAGGATGCCCGTGCCGCCTATGTCGCGGGTAAACTCGACGCTTCCGGCCTTAAGGCCGTCGAGGACGAGGCCATCCGCGACTTAGTGGCCAAGCAGAAGGCTGCCGGCCTGCAGGTGATTACCGATGGCGAGTTCCGCCGCAGCTACTGGCACCTCGATTTTATGTGGGGCCTTAACGGCATTGAGCGCCGCACCTCACGCACGGGTTATATGTTCCATGACGAGGAGACGACGGCCGACACCGCCGTGGTTACCGGTCCCATTAGCGGCGAGAACCATCCGTTCGTCGAGCACTTCAAATTTGTCAAGTCGCTCGAGGGTGAGGGCCAGATCGCGCGCCAGACCATTCCGGCGCCGATCCAGACGTTCTCCGAAGTCACACTCGACCGCTGTGATGGCCAGCAGGAGAGCCTGCGTGCCGTCTATAAGACCGACGAAGAGCTCGCCGATGCCATTGCCGCAGCATACCGCACCGTGATTGCCGACCTGTATGCCGCGGGCTGCCGCAACATCCAATTTGATGACTGCACCTGGGGCATCTATTGCGATACCGACTTTGTGTCCAAGACCGGCATGAGTCCGGTTGACCTGCAAAAGGTGAGCGAGCTGGGCGTGGCGCTCAACAATGCTGCCATCGCGGGCAAGCCCGACGATCTGGTTATCAACACGCACGTGTGCCGCGGCAACTACCACTCCACGTATGCCTTCGAGGGTGGTTACGATCCCATTGCACCGTACCTTTTTGCGCACGAGGATGTCGACGCGTTCTACCTTGAGTTCGATACGCCGCGCGCCGGTGGCTTTGAGCCGCTCAAGTATGTTGCTCCCGGCAAGAAGGTCGTGCTGGGCCTGGTGACCACCAAGGCCGCTGAGCTCGAGGACGAGGATGCCATCGTCGAACGTATCAACGAGGCCGCAAAGTATGTGCCGCTCGAGAACCTGTACCTGTCGCCCCAGTGCGGCTTTGCCAGCTGTGAGATTGGCAACAAACTGACCGAGGACGAACAGTGGGCAAAGATCGCGCTGGTCAAGCGCATTTCCGAGCGCGTTTGGAAGTAACGCTACCGTTTGCAGGTGACGGCGCGTGCGAGACATGGCGTACCACGTACAATGGTTCGGATCGTATCGTTCGGGCAGGTTATCCGATATGCCTGATCGCCCTTCCATCATGAAAGGACTTCCATGTCCCAATCCTCGACGCCCGCCGTCACCGATGCCATCTACGATGCATCGTCGCTCGGCCGCCCGCGCATGTTCGTGTTGGGTTTGCAACACATGTTTGCGATGTTCGGAGCCACGGTGCTCGTGCCCGTGCTCACCGGTCTCTCGGTTTCGGCGACGCTTTTGTTTGCCGGCTTGGGTACGCTGCTGTTCCACTTCCTGTCGCGTGGTAAGGTGCCGGCCTTCCTGGGCTCGTCGTTTGCCTTTATCGCTGGCTATGCCGCGATTGCGCCCAACGGCGAGGCCGAGCTTTTGCCCTACGCTTGCCTGGGCGTAGCCTGCGCCGGCCTGCTCTATCCGGTGCTGGCGGCCCTGTTCCGTGCCTTTGGCGCCAAGCGCGTTATGCGTTTCTTCCCGCCGGTGGTGACCGGCCCCATCGTCATTTCCATCGGCCTGATCCTGGCGAGCTCTGCCATTGCCAACTGCCAGACCAACTGGCTTGTCGCCGTTATCGCTGTGGCCGTGATCGTCATCTGCAACATCTGGGGCCGCGGCATGGTCAAGATCGTGCCGATTCTGCTGGGCGTTGTGGTGAGCTATGCCGTCGCGGCGGTGCTGGGCGAGGTTGATTTTTCGGGGGTTGCCGCCGCGCCGTGGGTCGGTCTACCTGTCGTGTGGGACAACACCGTGTTCGCGCTCTTTGGACCGCAGTTCGATAGCGGTCTTGCCACGACGGCCATCATCACCATCATGCCGTTGGCCTTTGCGACCATGATTGAGCACATTGGCGATATCTCTGCTATTGGTTCGACTTGCGAGCGCAACTACATTGCCGATCCCGGCCTGCACCGCACGCTGCTCGGTGATGGCCTCGCCACGATTTTGGCTTCGCTCTTTGGCGCTCCGGCCAACACCACCTATGGCGAGAACACCGGCGTGCTTGCCCTGACGCGTGTGTTCGACCCGCGCGTAATTCGAATTGCCGCGTGTTGCGCCATCGTGCTTTCGTTCTGCCCCAAGTTCGCGGCTGTCATTGCGGCCATGCCGGCGTGTGTGATCGGCGGTGTGTCGCTCGTGCTCTACGGCATGATCAGCGCTGTGGGCGTCCGCAACCTCATCGAGAACCAGGTCGATTTCCAGAACAACCGCAACGTGCTGGTTGCCGCGCTGGTGCTCGTGCTTTCGCTCGGCATCGCGTACAGCACCGCCGGCGCCATCGTGTTGGAGCTGGGCGGCGTGACCATTTCGCTGTCCGGCATTGCCGTGGGCTCACTGGTGGGCATTGTGCTCAACGCCATCCTGCCGGGTAACGACTTTGAGTTTGATGTCTCCGAGCATGAGGAGGCTGCTGAGTAGCAGCTGCGTTCAGCTAAAACAAGATATGGTGCCCATGCGTATATGCGTGTGGGCACCATTTTTAATGTGTCAGTATCCAGTGGATGCCGCGGGCCATGCGTAAGTCGGTTTGGGCAAAGTGATTGCCGGGGTTGAGCTCCAGCGTTGTTGGAATGCCGCGCTCGACGAGCAACGCTTCCATCGCGCGTGTGTCGTCGAGTACATGCCGCATCATGCGGTTGGGCGTCTTGGTTTCCTTTTTGCCGAGTGACAGGTAGACGGCTTGCGGGCTGCCGGCAAAAGGGGCCGTGCTGGCACGGTCGACAAAGTCGGGAAACCATAGCGACCCCGATGCGCTCGCGGCGCGGTCAAAGGCGTCGGTTTGCCAGAGGGACCAGAGTGCGAAGAGGCCCGCGAGCGAGTAACCGGCAATGCCGCGCCAGGTGGGCGGCTGAGGAAGCGACGACTCGACCTGGGGGATTATCTGATTCAGCAGCTCATCAAGAAAATCGGCAGCTTGGCCGCCGAAAGGCTCGGCATCGCGTACGGTCCCGTCGCATGCCCAGGGGCTCAGCTCGCGATTCCAATCGAGCCCGCCAATGGTGACGAGGGCGAATGGCGGACAGTCGAGCTCTCGGCAACACTTATAAACCTCGCTGCCGTCGCCCACGACCACAGGAAGGTAGATGACAGGCGCGCTTTCCGTATGATTCGAATAAACGGTTATCTGCTTTTGATGCGCTTCCATGACGGGCTTCTCTCAGTGTTGTGATATCGGCAGCCCCAATTGTCGCACGCCAGCGTATGCCGGTTGGGCTAGACCAAAGACAATCTCGTGCATCCCCTGCGGACGCATATGGAAAACGCCACCGCCGGAGGGGAGCTCGGCGGTGGCGTTGTTAAACGGTGCTGGGGCTCGGGGCCTTCGCGGGAGCTGCCATGTGCGCAGAGGCGTCTAAGAACGCTTACGGCTCGCCCTGGTGCCTGCGGCG
>CAVALS010000105.1:0-9222 GCA_963589385.1 Bacteroidaceae bacterium | reverse complement strand
GATCGGGAACCGGCACGGCAGACAGCAGCGACTGCGTGTACGGATGGTGAGGCTCGCTGTAGAGCGTCTTCCAGTCCGAAACCTCAACCATCTTACCCAGATACATAACGGCAACGCGATCGGAAATGTGCTGCACGACGGACAGGTCGTGAGCGATAAACAGATACGCGGTACCGAACTTGTCCTGGAGCTCCTTAAGAAGGTTCAGAACCTGGGCCTGAATGGATACGTCAAGTGCAGAGACAGGCTCGTCGCAGATAATCAGCTTGGGCTTCAGAGCGAACGCGCGGGCGATGCCGACACGCTGGCGCTGGCCGCCCGAGAACTCGTGCGGATAACGGTTGATGTGCTCGGGATTCAGACCGACGACGTCCAGCAGCTCGCGGACGCGCTCGATGCGCTCCTCCTTGGTACCCACGCCATGAATGGTCATGGGCTCGGAGACGATCTCGCCGATGGTCATACGGGGATTGAGCGAAGCATAGGGATCCTGGAAGATGAACTGCATCTCGCGACGCATGTCCTTGATCTCATGCTTGCTCATCTCGGCAACATCTTTACCCTGGAAGAACACCTTACCGGCGGTCGGCTTGGTCAGGCGCATGATGGTGCGACCCGTCGTGGACTTACCGCAACCAGACTCACCAACCAGACCAAAGGTCTCGCCCGGATAAATCTCGAACGAAATGTCATTTACTGCAGAGACAACACGCTTGGAGAAGCGCTTGGCGAACATGCCGGACTCAGCGGGGAACTCCTTAGAGAGGTGCTCGACCTTCAGCAGCGGAGTACGCTCGTTGGTATCTGCCATTACGCCTCGCCTCCCTTCTTGGAATCCTTGCGCGTACGGGACGTCTCAGGAGCGTTCTTGAGGAACTCGGGGTCACCGGAGTAGTGGCACGCAGAGTAATGACCAGACTCGGTGACAACGCGCTCGGGGCGCTGCTTGCGGCACTTGTCCGTCGCATAGGGACAACGAGGCGAGAACACGCAGCCCTCAGGCAGGTTCATGAGCGAAGGCGGGTTGCCGTGAATCGGCGTAAGCGGCTTCTTCTCTTCGATGGCCTGCTCCGGGATGGAGCGGATAAGGCCCCAGGTGTAGGGGTGGCGACTCTCGTAGAAGATTTCCTCAGCAGTACCGAACTCGACGGGACGGCCGGCGTACATAACCATGATCTTATCGGCCATATCGGCAACGACGCCCAGGTCATGGGTAATCATGATGATGGCGTTGCCGTTCTTCTCCTGCATTTCCTGCATGAGCTCGATAATCTGAGCCTGAATGGTAACGTCCAGAGCCGTCGTGGGCTCGTCGGCAATCAGGATATCGGGATCGCAGGCAAGAGCCATAGCGATCATGACACGCTGACGCATACCGCCGGAGAACTGGTGCGGATACTCATTGACGCGCTTCTCGGGCTCGGGGATACCCACGAGGTCCAAAAGCTCGGTAGCGCGCTTGAGCGCCTCCTGCTTGGAATAGCCACGGTGCAGACGAAGGCCCTCGCCCACCTGCTTGCCGATCTTATAGACCGGGTTCAAGGAGGTCATAGGATCCTGGAAGATCATCGCGATGTCGTTTCCGCGAATGTGCTGCATCTCTTCCTCGGTCATCTCGAGGATAGAACGACCGCGATAGCGAACGTCGCCGCCCTCGATCTTTCCCGGAGGCATCGAGATGAGGCCCATGATGGTCATGGCGGTCACGGACTTACCGGAGCCGGACTCACCGACGACACCCAGGGTCTCGCCGCGATCGAGCGTGTAGGACACACCGTCGACAGCGCGAACGACACCATCCTCGGTATGGAAATACATCTTAAGGTCATCGACCTCGAGCAGATGCTGGCCCTCGGGAACCGGCTGGTCCTTCAGGTCCACATAGTTCTTGTTCTTCTTCATCCTTATGCGTCCTTCATCTTGACGTCGAGGGCGTCGCGCAGACCGTCACCCAGCAGGGTGAAGGCGAGCACCGTCGAGAGAATTGCCAGACCGGGCATGATCATCATCCAGGGAGCAGTCAGAAGATACTGCTGACCGTCCTGAATCATGGAGCCCCACGAAGGCGTAGGCGGAATAACGCCCATGCCGAGGAAGGACAGAGCGGACTCGGTCAGAATGGCGCCGCCAATGTTCATGGTCGCGTAGACCACGATGGAGGCGACGGAGTTCGGGAAGATGTGACGCACTACGATACGAGCATCAGATGCACCCATCGCGCGCGCAGCGTCAACATAGTCGTTTTCTTTGACCGTCAAGATTGCAGAGCGGAAGACGCGCGCAATCGAAGGCCAGCCGAGAATACCGATGGCGATAAAGACGTTCTGAAGACCACGGCCGATAACGGCGATCATGGCGACAACGAACAGCACGTACGGGAACGCCAGGAAGATGTCCGCACAGCGCATGATGATCGTATCCCAGATCCCGCCGTAGAAACCGGCCAGAGCACCCATGACCAGACCGATCACCGTGGAGATCGCGGTGGCCATAATGCCGACGGACAGCGAAACGCGTGCACCGTAGATAACGCGGACGAGAATGTCGCGACCAAGGGCGTCGGTGCCAAACGGGTGCTCTGCACACGGAGCCAACAGCGACGTCTCGGCCATGGTGGTCGAGTCGGAAGCCGTCGGCGAACCGAGCCAGGGCTTAGCCCACAGATCTGCGGTCAGGGCAACCAAAACGACGATGATGATCCAGCAGACACCGATAACGGCGAGCTTGTTCTTGCGAAGACGCTTAAAAGCGTCACCCCACAGCGTGCGGGACTTGGCGGGAGCAGATGCGGCCTTGGTGGCGGTAGCCTGCTCCTGAGACTGAGAATCAGTTTCCTGCATGAGACGTACCTCCCTTAGGCCTTATCCGACGGACCGCCAAGGCGGATGCGCGGGTCGAGGAATGCATAGCTAATGTCGACGAGCAGGTTAATCACCATGACGACGACGACGATGAGCGTAACGCCGCCCATAACGATGGGCCAGTCACGCATGCTAATGGCGCGATAGACCTCATAGCCGATACCGGGCCAGTTAAAAACCGTCTCGGTCAGGATGGCGCCCGAAAGCATGCCACCAAAGTCGACACCAATATAGGTAACGACGGGGATGAGTGCATTCTTAAGCGCATGCTTGACGATGATCGCGCGATTGGAGAGACCCTTGGCCTTTGCCGTACGGATGTAATCCTGGTTCATGACGTCAAGCAGCTGCGAGCGCATAATGCGGGCGGCATAAGCGGTCGAAACCGAAGCCAGCGTAATGGTCGGAAGCACATAGTGCATCCAATCCTGATACTGAGAGCTGGAACCGCCGGCACCCGAGATCGGCATGGAGATTGCACCGCCCGTAGCGTCCTTGAGGATGACGCCAAAGAACAGCTGCAGCAACATACCGAGCCAGAAGGCCGGGACCGCAACGAGGATCGACGTGGTGAGCGTTACCAAAATATCCCAGAAGGAATAACGCTTTACCGCCGAAATGATACCCGCACCGATACCCATGATTGCCTCGAGCACGATGGCGCACGCGGCAAGTTTGACCGTATACGGATACTTCTGGGCAAAAGTTTCCGTAACCGGCAGCTTGCGCTGATACGAATTGCCCAGATCGCCATGAAGCAGGCCGTTCATGTAATACAAGTAACGGTCCACGAGCGACGTTTGAACGGGGTCGCCGTTCTCGTCAAGGATCGCGTTGCCGTCCTCGTCCGACTGGACCAGGTGATAGCGGACGCGAAGCTGAAGCTCCACCTCGGGGGACAGAGCCTTGTCTCCACCGATCAGCTTGATCGGATCTCCCGGCACGATATTCTGAAGGGCGAACAGAATCAGCGTAACGCCCAAAAATACCGGGATGAACTGAAGCACACGTTTAACGATGTACTTACCCATACCACTCCCCTATCTAGGGATTAACCTAAATGGGATGCCGATCGCCAGACCGGCATCCCAAAATTACCATCAGCCAGTTTACCCCAGGTTAGGGAGAACTGTATGTTTCCCATGAGGTCTACGTAAATACTTGACCCTCACGGAAGCTGCAAACTCTTAGGCGAGCTCAGCGGTACCCAGCTCAGCGTGCTTCTGCGGATCGACATAGAGGTGCTTGATGCGATCGGAGCCGACGATGGTGTGCGTGTAGAACATCACCGGGATGACCGGGCAGTCGGCAGCGACCATAGCGTCGGCCTCCTGCATCTTAGCAACGCGCTCTTCGTCGTCAACCGTGGTGCGAGCCTCGTTGACCTTGGCGTCGAACTCGGGGTTGTTGTAACCGGAGCGGTTGTCGCCACCGAGGGAGTCGGAGTGGAACAGCGGATACAGGAAGTTGTCCATAATCGGGTAGTCGGCAATCCAACCCAGACGACCGAACTGATAGTTAAAGTTCTGGTACTGCTCGAGCAAGGCAGACCACTCAGGGGTATCGGAGACAGCGGTAACGCCAACCTTGGCGAGGTCACCGATGATGGACTCCATGATCTCCTTGTGGCCACCATCCTGGTTGTAGGAAAGGGTCACGTTAATGCCACGATCGCCGTTAGCGCCAGCGGGAGCAACCTTGTCCAGGTACTCGTTAGCCTTGTCGACGTCGTAGGCGCAGAACTCCCATGCGCCCTCCTTGTAGCCATCGATGCCCGGAGGAACAATGCCGTCGGCAGGGGTACGGGTACCCTTGAAGATGGTCTTGCAGATGGCCTCACGGTTAATGGCCAGGGAGATGCCCCTACGCAGGTCGGCGTTGTTGAACGGCTCGGCCGTGGTGTTGCAGGTCAGATAGTACGTGGAAGGCTCGGCGCCGAGCAGCATGTGCTCGCCGTCACCCATGGTGTAGCCGTCCTTGGACACGCCGCGATCCTTCTTGGCGGCGTCGATCTGAGCAACGGGAACGTCGCAGACATCGAGGTTACCGGCCTGGAACTCCTTGTAAGCGGTCTCCATGTCCTTGATGACCTGGAAGTGGATGCCATCGATCTTGGCCTTGTCGCCATAGTAATCGTCGAACTTCTTGAGGTTGATCTCCTGACCATCCTCCCACTTGCCGTCCATCATGAACGGGCCGTTACCGACCGGTGCAAGGTAGAAGCTCTTGGCATCGGACTCGGCGCACTCGGGAACCGGGGCCAGAGCCGGGTGAGAGGCGACGAAGGGGAAGTCGGCGTAAGCGGAAGACAGCTTGACGACGAGGGTCTCATCGTCGGGGCAGGTAACACCGCTGAGTTCAGTAGCGTTACCGGCAAGCAGATCGTCATAGCCCTCGACCATGGAAAGGTGATAGGAGACCTCGGAAGGGCCATACTCGGTAGCGATGGCCGACTTGGTGTTGACCAGACGCTCCCAACCGAGCTTGAAGGACTTGGAGGTAACGTCGTCACCGTTGTGGAACTTGGCCTTCTTGATCTTGAAGGTAAACTCGGTGGCGTCGTCGTTGGCCTCAAAGGACTCGCAAGCCAGCGGAACGATCTCGCCCTTCTCGGCGTCATAAGAGGTCAGAGCGTCAAAGAGCTGGTACTCGACCTGAGTGCCCTGATCCTCCTGGACATTGTAGGGGTCGATGCAGACCGGGTTGTTGATGTAGAAGTTCAGCGTCGAACCGGACTCAGAACCGGAAGCGTCGCCGCCCTTCTTGCCGCATGCGGCAAGAAAAGCCATGGAGCTCGCAGCGAGGGTGCCGCCAACAAAGGCGCGACGACCCATAACGGGCTGGTGGAACATAGAATCAGCCATGCCATCCTCCTTATGAGATAGGACAAAGAAATGTTCAGTCGGACATATGTCGAGACAATCCGATCCGAACCATCAAAACGCCGCCCGCTGCTATGGCTGGTTATGCACAACGGACCAACGTTTTGCAATACAGTAGCGCATTTTATGCACGATTTGGGGCTAATTCCGGTTAACGGTCGAGAATTTCTTTAGTTGGGCGAAGTATGTGGGGATATTTTGACTCTGTTACAAATATGTAAACAAAAAGGGTCCCGCACCTGCGAGACCCATTGCAAACGTATATACGCCGATGCTTAGTAGCCGACGATGCCCTGCGGGAAGAAGAACATGCACAGGACGACGCACACGGCAAAAACAACGGCCATAATTACCGTCAGGCGATCGAGGTTCTGCTCCATGACGCCCGTGGCAGAGCTGGAGTTATACAGCGAGCTAGCGATCATATCCGAAACGCCGGTGCCCTTACCGGAATGCATCAGGACGAGAATCGTCAGCGCCACGGCAGAGACAGCCCAAACGACAAACAGAAGAATCTGGAACGGACCCATAGATAAGCTCCTTAATAGAACAGTTCAAACTCCAGTACTGTACCACAATCCCCCGCTCTCCCCTACCTGCCACCCAAGGACGGGGTGGAAATGGCAGAAATACCAAAAAGGGGGTTGTCCGGTTGTGGACAACCCCCTTACTAGAAAACGGTATTTGTTTTCTCTTAGGCCTCGGTGGCGAGCACGCGGCCCGTCATCTCGGCGGAAGGCTCAATACCAGCCATGGTGAGCATGGTCGGAGCGATATCGGAAAGACGGCCGTCCTCGATACCGGTGAGCTGTGCCTTCTCATCAACGATGATGAACGGCACGCGGTTGGTGGTGTGAGCCGTAAACGGATGCTTGGAACCGTCGGAAGCAACGTCAAACATGTGATCGGCGTTGCCGTGGTCGGCGGTAATCAGTGCAAAGCCGCCCTTGGCGAGAATCGCCGGGACAACCTTGGACAGGGCATCGTCAACAGCCTCGACAGCCTTAACGGCAGCGTCGAAGACACCGGTGTGACCAACCATGTCACAGTTCGCGAAGTTCACGATGTAGAAATCAGCGCGATCCTCGTTGATGGCGGCGACGAGCTTCTCGGTAACCTCGGGAGCGCTCATCTCGGGCTGCAGATCGTAGGTAGCAACCTTGGGGGAAGCGACGAGCACGCGCTCCTCGCCCTCCTTGGGCTCCTCGATGCCACCGTTGAGGAAGAACGTCACGTGGGCGTACTTCTCGGTCTCGGCAGTGTGCAGCTGCTTCAGGCCATTGGCGGCGATAACGTCGGCCAGGACGTTCTCGGGGAACGTCTTGGGGAAGGCGACCTCGACGTCAAACGTCGGATCGTACTCGGTCATCGTCACAAAGTGCGAAAGCTTGATCTGCTCGCGCTCAAAGCCGTCGAACTCCTTGTCCGTGAACACGCGGGTCATCTGACGAGCGCGGTCGGGACGGAAGTTGAAGAAGATGGCCGCGTCGCCCTCGTGAATGCCCTCGTTGTGGGCAGCGAAGGGCTCGACGAACTCGTCGCCGCGCGGGTCCTTCTCGTAGTAGGCCTTGATACCGGCAACGGGGTCGACATCGGCATCGGACGCGTTGACCATGACGTCGTAGGCGCGCTGGATGCGCTCCCAACGGTTGTCGCGGTCCATTGCCCAATAACGACCCGAGACGGTGGCAACGCGAGCGTCGCAACCGGTCTCCTCGGAAATCTTGGCCAGGAAGGCGCAGAACTCGCTCATGTAGCCAGCACCGGACTGCGGGTCGACGTCGCGGCCATCCATGAAGGCGTGGACACGAACGGTCTTGACGCCATGCTCGGCAGCCATCTTGACCAGAGCCTCAACGTGGTTCATATGAGAATGAACACCGCCAGGGCTCATAAGGCCCATGAGGTGGAGAGTCTTGCCGTCAGCCTTGACATCGTCCATAGCCTTGACAAAAACCTCGTTCTTGGCGATGGAGCCGTCCTTGATGGCATTGTTGATGCGCGAAAGCTCCTGGAACACGATGCGGCCGGCACCGATGTTGAGGTGACCCACCTCGGAGTTGCCCATCTGGCCGTCGGGAAGGCCCACGTCCTCGCCCGAAGCGCCGAGCGTGGTGTGGGGGTACTTCTCGTACAGGCTATCAAGGAAGGGCGTCTTGGCAGCGGCGACGGCGTTCTCGCCATCGGCCGGAGCAAGGCCGCAACCATCCATGATGATCAGGAGTGCAGGAAGATGACGTTGTGCCATATGTCCTACTCGCCTGCCTTGACGACCATAGAGGCGAAGTCGGCAGCCTTGAGCGAAGCGCCGCCCACGAGGGCGCCGTCAACGTCGGGCTTGGCGACGAGCTCGGCGATGTTGCCGGGCTTGGCGGAACCGCCATACAGCACGCGGATGCCGTTGGCGAGCTCCTCGCCGAACATCTCCTTGAGGGTCTCACGGATAGCGCCGCAGACCTCCTGAGCGTCCTCGGCGGTAGCGGTCTTGCCTGTGCCGATGGCCCAGATGGGCTCGTAGGCGACGACGACCTGCTTGGGGCAGGTGATCTCAAGGCCAGCAAGGCCAGCCTTGACCTGGTTCACGACGTGCTCGACATAGGTGCCAGCCTCGCGGACCTCGAGGGACTCGCCGCAGCAGAAGACGGGAACAAGACCGGCGGCAACGAGGGCCTTGGCCTTCTTGTTCTGGTCCTCGTCGGTCTCGTGGAAGTAGTCGCGACGCTCGGAGTGACCGATGATGCAGTAGGTGCAGCCAGCGGACTTGAGCATGTCGCAAGAAGACTCACCGGTGAAGGCACCCTTGGCCTCCCAGTACACGTTCTGTGCACCGAGGGCGATGGGGGCAGCCTGAATGCGGTCATGAACCGTGGTGATGTCGATGGTCGGAGGGCAGACGAGCACCTCGACGCCAGCCGGAACCTCGGGCAGAGCCTGAGCCAGCTCGTCGGCGAGCTTGGCGGCCTCGGCGACGTCGTTGTTCATCTTCCAGTTACCAGCGATAAGAAGGGTGCGATTAGGCATCGAGAAGCGCCTCCACTCCGGGCAGGGCCTTACCCTCGACGAGCTCCATGGAAGCGCCACCACCGGTGGAGATCCAGCTCATCTTGTCGGCCAGGTTGAACTTGTTGACAGCTGCGACAGAGTCACCACCGCCGATGATCGAGGTGCAGTCAGCCTCGGCGAGAGCCTCGGCGATAGCCTGGGTGCCGTGAGCAAAGTTGTCAAACTCGAAGACGCCCATGGGGCCGTTCCAGAACACGGTCTTGGCGCCCTTGACAGCCTCGGCATAGAGCTCCTCGGTCTTGGGACCGATGTCCATACCCTCACGATCGTCGGGGATAGCGTCGGAAGCAACAACCTCGGGGACAGCGTCCTCGCCAAAGTGATCGGCAACACGGTTGTCGATGGGGAGTAGGATCTTGACACCCTTCTCCTCGGCCTTCTTGAGCATCTCGCCGGCGCGCTCGACCCAGTCCTCT
>CAVALS010000104.1:0-9412 GCA_963589385.1 Bacteroidaceae bacterium | reverse complement strand
TTGACCTCGATCGAGTGTGCGTGGGAGCAGCGCGTTCATTGGGCGGCCTGCCACACCTTGCGCTCGATTTCGATCAGGAAACCGGGCTGTTCCGGTGCAGCGGCTCGTTGAACGGAGGGGCTATCGAGGCCCATGAGTGCGCAGACCCCGTAATCGCCGGGTATATGGAGAAATCGGATGACAAAATAGTACTGGACTCTAGATGGATGCCGCTGATCCCGGCCGCTCCTCTGGAGATGCAGGGCAGATTCGCCCCTTTCTCGTCCCCCGACCAGATAGTCTCGGGCACATGGCGCACCCCCAAGGATTGGCCGGAGGCGCGAAAGGCGGCGACGGTGGAGGACCTCGAAACCAGGATGCTCTACATCGTGTCGTCGGACGATGAAATCAAATCCTACCGGATGGCCGTCAGGGAGTGCTCGAGGCTTCTGAACGGTATGTTCGGGGGGGGGCCGTCGACGCGCTGTTGGACTACCCACGAGGAACCATGCCCGGAAATGAATACCATGATGCGGGGCTCGACGGTCACATGCTCCCTCCGGAGTTCTCGGCCGCCGTCATCCGCAAGGGAAGCGCGCTGAGGGGCAATCTCCTGGACTATCGCGATGCGGTGTATGCCCTCTTCGAGAAAGCCACATCCGAAAGCCTGTTTGTAGAGTCGGACTGGCAGAACAGATGCTTCGGCGTAATTCCGAGCGTCGATGTGGCGCACTTCATCCGTGAGTTGTCCGAAGGGGACACCGTGACCCTATCGCTTGCCGCAAACTTCGACTCATACGGGAAAAGTGCCGTTGATCTGGGTGACGTGCAGCTCACCCTGAAGTCAGCCGGCTGGTATAGGAGCCAACTCGGAGTCTTGAAGATTTGGGACAGTTCTTTCGATGGTCGGGCCTTGGGAAAACTTCCCCTCGAAGAACTTCACGACTATATCGAAAACTGCCTTAATGGCCTTCTCTATGAGAAATGGGAGGGCGCGTTCCTCGATGGGGAATACGGTGTCGACATAGACGGCGACGCGGACAGGGTCCTCATCTGTGCAGAGGTGATCCACGAGCATGACAACGTTGATGGCCACGGCATAGCTCACGGTGAGTGCGCATGGAGGGCAGTCTCATGGTCTAAATCTGAAGCCGTCTACCATGTCGAGCTGTACCAGGTGCCAAAGCATCTCAATAGGACCCTCATCAGCTCCGAGCAGAGCAGCAGGCAAATGGATGCGACCTTCGCCTCGTTCCCAGCGGAATATATGCCGGATATGCGCACCATGCCGATGATGATGACCGGCGAGCCGGGAACGTTCGTCAACGTCCGGTATGCGTCCGATCCCGACCGCCTGCTCAAGGGACGCTCCCACGAGGGCGCCCGCAGCAAAGCGGTGCCGGGGACCGCCGCGCTTAAAGAGGGCCTGGCGAAACTCGACCAGAACGCAAAGGTAAATCAGTCGCAGAACAATGAAAGTCGTGGTCGGCATGTATGAGAGGGTATGGAGCGGAGAAGTCGAAGGATGCGAGGTGACCCTTGACTTCATTGAGGAGCGGGGCCTGTTCTACTATTGCGCAAAAGGGGACGGCGCTTTACTCAGCTGCCGTCTTTGCGCCGATCCGATTGATGCCGGTGTTATGGAGGGACCCGGTGTCGCGCGCCAGATAGATACGCCGTTAATCCCAAATGGCCGGGATGGTGCCTTCCTGGGCCGCTACGCCCCCTACGGCACACCCGATGATATCGTTGCCGGCACTTGGCTCTCCCCTGCCGATTGGCCGCGTGACCGCAAGAATATGGTCATCAATGAGCTGGCTGAGCGCATGACTCGAATTTCCCGGGTCTATACAAACGGCGAAAAGCCGACGGAGGCATATCTAAACTTCGCCCTCATCGACTGCTCGAAGCGCCTGAACGCCATGTTCGGAGGTCCCGAAAAATGGCCGAAGGCCGCATTCGAGCTCCTGCTCACTGCCACCGGGTACAAGGAGCTCGCGCTCGGAAAAAGCTTCGCCTACAGCGACCCGTACCTGCTCGCCGACCCGCGCAAGATGCCTAGGCAGGTCATCGAACAGATTCGCAAGGCGGCAACACCTAGTATGCGGCATGAGTTGCTCTCTTATCGAGACGCCGTTGTCAGCCTTTGCAAGGAGTCCCGCATGAAATACGGGGGCAACGCGGATACGTTCACGGTTCTGCCGTTCGTGAACGTCGCAGAGTTCATTGACGAAATCCGGCAGTCCGACAGGATTACCGTCGACCTATATGCCGACTTCAATGGCGATGACGTGCCAATGAAGCGCCTAGGTAAGACAACCGCCTCCCTTAATAGCCTTGATGCCGAGAGAATTAGGATAAGTCTGAACAGGGCCAGCGAAAAGCACGGGACCTATTGGTCGATGAGGGGCGAGGATCCCTCATCCAAGCTGAACTTATCATTCTCCACTTTCGAGCTGACCGAGTTGGTCGCGGCCATCAAGTCGTGCGCCGACTGGAGCCTGTTCTCCAACCACATGTTCCACTTCCCTGACCTCGGGTATGACCTTGATGCGAACGGCAATTCCGATCGCGTCCTTCTTGCCTGCGGCATGAGCGAATGGCGTTCGGACGACGCCCAGGAGTGGATGGCCGTATCGCGCTCGAAATCAGATCGTCTATACCATATCGAGCGTATCGACGCATGGGATTCCTACGAAGGGCCCGAATTCGAGGTCACGGAATCGAGCGCCATGAAGATCTACCCGAGCGATCTCATCGACCAGATCGCGGCAGACCATAACGAGTTCAGGGAGACGGATGGCGTCCCGCCCTTCATCAACGCACGCTACGCCGCCCAACTGGAGCATCTGCGTGAAGTTTATCCCCTAAAGCATAAGATCCCAGAGAATACGCCTAGCACAGCGGCATTGAGGGACGGATTCGCCAAGCTCGAGGGGAAGAAGGCTGAGAGAAAAAAGACGCCCAGCCACGACAAGCGGCCGGGCTACTTCACCTATTGATCGAAAAACCGGGGGAGCCGAACGCGACGCTCCCCCCGGTTCCACTTCCCCGCGGGCCACTGCCCGCAGAATCAGCCATCAAAGCCGGTGCCCTTTGAATCCTTTCGTGCCCACATTGGCCGGTGCCCCCTATTTCGAGCTGACGACGCCGTCGGCTTGAGCCAAAGACCACCTGATGTACAGGACGGTATCGCGCTTAGCTGTAATCGAGCCGGTCGATTCGCCCTGCTGGCTCGCTGAAGTCAGCCAGTACATCGGGACATACCGGCGCCAGGTGCCGTCGGATGTCTTCCGGTAGACGTCTTCGGGTTTTGCCGGGGCGACGCGCTCGCCCCAGTAGACGGCCTTATGGGCGCGCCCATCGTCACCGATGGCCGGCAGCGCGATCCCCCCGAGGGAATGGGACTCACGTCCCTTGCCGTAATCGGGGAGTTCTAGGGCACCAGCCACCTCCGGGGCGCCGTCGCTCGCGGCGGTGCGGTACACGGCCCCCTCCTCGGGATGAAGCGAGCCTTCCGCATATTCGATCCTTACCGTGCAGCGATTGCGGCCGTAAAGGTGGAGTTCCTCGCCTGCCTTGAGCTCCGATCCCCCATAGGGCCTCGTCAGCCCCGTATCGGAAAACCAGCCCGTAAAGCCCGTGCTCTGCTCCTCGCCGAAATGGTCATTCAGGTTGCATCGGGTTTTCAGCGCGGCCGCGGTGGCCTCCGCGCTGGCCGCGTGGTGGCCGGGTTTGGCCGTTTCTGTGAAGACGACCGATTCGTCATCCACTCCGTCGGCGTGATAGACGACCTTTACCCCTGCGATATGGACGGGCCCGGCGCTTACGAATCCATGGAACCGGTGAACGAGCGGTGAGTCATGGTTGGCCCCCTTGCGCAGTTCAGTCGGAAATGCCTGCATGACGACACAGGAGAGATAGCGGTCCTGCATATCGGCGAATTCGTCTTCCGTGATGTTTAGAGCCCCACCGTCACGCGAGAAATCCCGCAATACCACGGCTCCTTCCGGTTTTGGGATCAAATCGACTTGGACGCACCTCAGGTCATTCGATGCGGTGAGGTCGCCTACCCCATCAACTGTCGGCGCATCGAGTCCCGTTCCCGAAACGTAGCCCGCCGTCCAGCCGACGTTCGAGTTGAACGCCCTTACCTCGAGGTCGAAATGCAGCGAGACGTCACCGGTGAGCCAGACCTTGATGGCGCTCCAGCGCAGGGACCTCCCTCCCTCGCCCACTGGCTCCCCGTCGGCCGCGGCATCGCTCCACCCGCCGCCCTTGGCGAGCATGCTATAGCGGATCGATCCTTGCCATGGCGAGCCCTCGAGGCGAAGCGAGAGCGCCTCTATGCACATCAGCTCGGACATATTCATGCCGACATGGCGGTATGCGGCGCATTCGGGCATGTCGCCGAAGTTCGACAGGTGGCATGTTCCGATAATGGAGGCGCCTGAGCAGCCGTCGGGCACCTCGTCGGTTTCCGATTGGTACCAGCGATAGGAGAAGTGGGTCGGGGCGTTGCCCCCGTTGCCCTTTTTGACATCCGACCAGTTCCTGCACGGGCTGCATGTGAGTAGCGGGTCCGAGCAGGCCACGGGCTCCACGCGAGTCAGCTCAGGCTTGCCGTCGTTCAGCGTGAGCGAGCCTGTGAACTGCACCTCCTTCACGACCCATGCCGAAGCGCGGTCGCCCGCCACCCCATCCTTGTAGCCGCTATGGAAGAGGTTTAGCTTCGAAGGCTTCGCGACGGTTGCATTCGGCCTATTCACGCATAGGCCCGAGGCATCGCTTATGATGGCCATCGCGCCGTCGCCGTACAGGGCACCCCCCTCGGAAAACCTCTTCGTTACCCACCATGCGCTGGCCCTCGATTGGATGCCCGCGCTGTTAATTTGAAAGGGCTGGGTGCAGTTGGTATGGCTGAATTCCTTTCCGTCCCATGGCCCGCCCCATGAGGCATTCACGGCTCGGGACCCATCGGCCACATGCGCGGGGCGCATCGTCGTGAGAAAGCCCGGGACGGGTCCCCAGTCGGATTGATAGGTGTCATCGCGGACCTTGGTGAATTCGGTGAGGAACAGCTGGTTGAAATTACCGCCATATGCCTGTTGATAGATGTCAGTCGCATCGGTAATCGAGGCGTCACGCACGTCCCAGTTGAGCGTGTCGTCGTCCGCGGCGTGGATGCGGCACACGATGCCCTGGATATCCTCCGTCGTGAGGTAGGTATGCTCCACGGTGGATGATATCCATCCCGTCTGGGAGTGCAGGGCGTCGACGTTCTCGTCATGGGAGACGCCCTCGACATAGATGTTGAAAATGTTCAGGTCCGCGGCCCACCTATGGGTCACGTCTCTCGATGTCCGCCTGTACCACTTTCCCGTGTCATGGTACTGGTAGTGCTTCCATCCGGTATCGTGTCGGCCGGTGCCGACCCCAAGCTCCTCGTTGGTAAGGTTGCCATCGAAGGTGACGATATTGTTCTCCTGCTCGTCCTCCTTGATTGCTCCGAGGTTGTCATGATCCCACGCGAACCACAGGCGGTGGCCCCTGGGGTTGTAGTTGTCGTCCCCGCAGGCGGTCAACGGGTAGAAGGAGAGGTGGAACCACAGCTCGTTCTCGTAGTCGCATTCAACCTGGAGGTTCAGGGCGTAACGAAGGATCTGGACGTAGGCGTAGCGGAAGGCGTACCACTCGGTCCATCCGTTTGCCCAGCCCATGCATTGGTTTATGGGGTTCGACCTGCCCCTACAGCAGTTGATCTTGCCGTTGCGCATCCCATAGGCGTCCCAGGCGCCCTGCCCGATTGCGGCATTCTGTCCCCAATAGTCCCACCCGAGCGCCGTGTCGGCACCGAGCAGGCCGAGTCCTGCCGCGACCGCCAGGGCCGCGAACAGTCCTCGTCTCGTAATGGGGGTATCCCCTAAGGATGAGCCTTCACTCTTCCCCTCATCGTGCTTGTCGAACCTCATCTACGCACACCTCCCGTCAGGGACATGCGCGGGCTCGGGAAGGAGGCCGCACCTCCGTCCCGAGCCGTCGTTAGTTCTTTGCCGTGGCGACGCCGTCCGACTCGGCATACGCCCACAGGGCGTAGACGGTCGTGTCGCGTTCCATCTTGATTGTCGAGAGAGGCGTCCCCCCCCCCGCCCTGTCGGGCATGTAGCCCTTGAAGACGAGGCGGCGCCACGTCCCGTCCTCGCGCTTGGCGAAGACGTCCTCGTAGCCGGCGAGCGTCACGGACTCGCCGCGGTAAAAGGCGGTATGCCCCACGCCGCCATCACCGATCGCCGGCAGGTCGATCTCGTCGAGCCTGTGCCTCTCGGCGCGCCCGGTGAAGTCGGGTAGCCCGAGCGCCCCGTCAACCGCATCCGCGCCATCGCTCGGCTTCTTGTGGTAGACGGTCCCGGCTTCGGGCTCAAGCGAGCCTTCCGCATACTCGATACGCAGCGTGCAGCGGTTGCGCCCGTATAGTTTCAATGCGCCCTTCCTGGGAATCTCGAGGGAGTCGGCTGGGTCGCGCAGGGCGGCGTCCTTGAACCAGCCTGTGAATCCGGTGGCCGCGTCCTCGCCGTAGTGCGCATGGAGGTTGCAGGGCCTTTTCCCGGCACCTTCCAGCGCTGCCCCGATGGGCGCGTAACGATCGCCGGGATGGACGTTCTTATCGATATATACGCGATGCCTTTCATCGATGCCGTCCGCATAGTACTCGACGCGTGCCAACTCGATGAGGCAGGGCTTGGATATTACGGTGCCGCGATAGCGGTCCGTCCATATGCGGTCGGTGTTCCCGGAAGGAAGCCGCAGCGCCAACATGGCGGCGGCGTAAAGGCACCCGGAACCGAACTCCTCGGTCACCTCGACGTTCTCCTCGGCACTGAACTCCCGCACCACGCGCGCGCCCGTCGGCTTGCGGATAAGGTGGACGTTCATACCCGAGATCTTGGTATCGGAGCTCCCGTCCGGCTCGGGACCGCATGCCGGTGCCGTCTCGAGCGTCAAAGGCTCGTCTTTTGAGTTGTGGACGTATACCGGGTCGCTCCATGCGCAGGTGCCGCCGAGCAGCTTGGTCCTGACCACGAGGTCGTACTCATCTGCGATATCCCCGGTCAGCCAAACTTTATCACGGCTGATAATCTCGGTATCATAGTCCCCATTCGAGCACACCTTGGCCCCGTCGGAGCCCTCATCCCATTCGCCGCCGGTGAAGCGCTGTGCCGCATAGTGAATCGATCCCTTGAATTTCGAATCCTGAAGACGCATCTCGAGGCTGAAGATGGAATGTCCCCCATGGGGCCACCCGATATGGCGGTGCGAGTAGGCCTCAGCCTGCTGGCCTCCCCATGTCGCGACTCGGCAGGACGCCATGATCGCGGCGTCATCGCTTGCGACCGTCGCCTCCGAGTCAGTCATGTACAGGCGGAAAATCGGGTAGACGGGAAGTTCGCTCTCGTTTTTGGCTCCCAGGACATATCCCGCCGGCTTGATGCACTTCGATTCATCCTTGAACTTGTTGTGCCACCCCAGAATCTTCAGGCTGTCGCCGGCCTGGGCCTCGTCTTTCGATAGCCCGACCTCGCCGTGGCAGACGACTTCCTCGAGAATCCATTGGGCGTTGACCTGGGTCGCCCACAGTCCCGGGCACGCCGGATTGGACACGGCGACGCAGGTGCTGCTGTCATCCCGGGTAACCCCCCAGGTATCGAGCCTCTGCCCGTCCGCATCGGAGGTGATGAACCAGCATTTGTGGTCCGTCTCGTTCGTGACAGCGGGTTCATGGTGGACCCACCAGGAATTCGTGAGGTTGGTCGATTCTGGGTTACGACAAATTTTGGCGTAACCCCGCTCCATGGTGGGAGAGGTGTGGCCATAGTTATCCAAGCCTCGATCGAGACCGGGGCCGATCATGTTGGCGATGCAGAAGGTGAAGCATCCCAGCCCATCGGATTTATTCGGCCAGAACATCCAGTTCTGATTGACTCCGTCATAGTCATGGTAGAGGCAGGTGCCGCGACCGTTCTCGTAGCGAGCGACAGGGAGATTGTTCTCGTAATACCCCTGGACGAGGTCGACCCTCAGGTTCGGTGCGGTGACGGGGATGATCTTGAAGATGCCGCCCATGAGCGACAGGTCGTTTTCGATATATATCTTATCGGTCTGGACGGACATGTCCCTATCCTTCGGGGCATTCTGCGAGGAGACGATGGCCGATGAGGGTCCGACGCCGTTCTTCCAGCAATTGAAGATATCGATATGCGCGTAGACGTTGTGGCCGGTCCTTGCCTGCCTGCGTCTCAGGAATGTCGACCATCCGGGACCCTCATAGAACCCGTGGTAGAGCCATCCGTAGGCATTCACATGGCGGTCCTCGCCCTCGGAACCGTCGTTGATGAGGTTGCCGACGAAGTTGCCGACCGGCACGCCGTCGATATAGCATGTGCCCTTGTTGTCGTCGCCGTCATCGCGTCCCAGCCAATATCCCCTCCAGGGATTGGTCGCGCAGTAGGAGGTACAGTAGTAGAACGGACGGAAAACGATGTGGTCATAGAGCTCGTCGGACCAATCGCACTCGAATACCATCGCGAAGGCGTAGCCAAGTCGGTGGCTGTAGTCATTGTTGATATTCCAGAGGTCCCAGTTGTTCGCATAGCCGAACCAGCGATCGTTGGCGCCACGGGTCCGATCCGGATGCGTCAGGTCGCCGCTGTCTTTGCTTGGTCCGATATAGCCTGCTCCGGGCCCGAAGTCGACGGCTGCATATGCGAGCGCATCGCTCGCGCCCATCAGGCCGAGGCCGGCGGCGATAGCGAGGGCCGCGAGGAAACCGCGACGCGAGACCGGCGTGAATAAGCCCGTATCAGATTTGCCGTCATTCAGCAGCGCGGCATCTCCGGCCAGTCGGGCATCAGTTACCTTTTCCCCGTTAGCCCCCTTTTTCCAGGAACCCATCTCAGTACTCCTTAGATTTGACGGCAGATAGGCCGCAGCAGGCCAGAACGGCCAGATAGACCCCCGCATGGCACAGGTCGAGCCTCAGCACGGCGAGTGCGCAGGCCGCAAGGCCGAACACGGCGGTGAGCGCGTAGAATCGCCAGTCATCGACCTTGCGCGCTATGAGGGTGAAGATGAATATGGCCACGGGGATCCAGATGCCCTCGACAGAGCCCCGCGTCAGATAGAAAAGGACGGCGCGCCCGCCCATCGTGGGAGCTATGTTGACGATGATGGAATAAGCGGAGAAGGCGCAGGAAGGCAGAAGGGTCGCAGAAGACACCAGCGCCGAGAGGGAGAGCTCCTCCTCATCCGGCCCCATAAGAGAAAGGTTATCCAGCACTCGATATCCTCCAAGGAACTACGGTTGCCATCAGTTGCTCGGGGCCTTCAAATCGTCAGAAATGACATCACAAAAATGAAGGTGGACGCCATCGTCAAT
>CAVALS010000103.1:0-9426 GCA_963589385.1 Bacteroidaceae bacterium | reverse complement strand
ACGCTCGACGATTTGGAGTCTCTGCTCGGTTTTTGGAAGCGGGTTGATGCGCAGGAGGGCTTTTCCGAGCGTGTAGCGCGCCGCCTATTCGTCCTCAATTACGCGCCCAACGGCATGTGGGCTTATCTGTTGAGCACCTGGTTCCTGGCAAGGCGAGATACCAACGGTGAGCTAGACGACAAAGAGCTCTACGATTTCCTTTGCTACATCACTGGATTCATCTACGCCTACTCGCTTGAGCGCCCCGGCGTGAATGCCCTGCGCGGCCCCGTCTATCCCGCACTCATCGACATCGTAGAAGGCCGCAAGGTTGACTTCTCGGCCCATCTGTTCGACCGCGAGACAATTACGGGACGCTTCAGAAGCTATCAGTTCACCAACCAGCGTCGCTTCACGCGATCGATGCTTGTTTGGTGGGCCTACTCGGATCCTGAGCAGCGTCTTATGGACCTGGACACAACGCTTGAGATTGAACACATCTATGCAAGAAAGCGTAACGAGGTGCACCCGCTATCCAATCGCTCAAACCTTGAGGCGCTGGGAAACAAGGCGATGTTGGAGAAGCGCGTAAACATTCGTGCCGCAGATTACCAACTGAAGGATAAGCGCAAGTATTACGAGGGCTATGTGAACGATAAGGGCGTTGAGGTGCCGGGGACCGCTGTTCGCGAACTCGTGGAAATCGCGCGATGCAGCGACTTCGCCGAGAGTGACATCGAGGCGCGCACCGAGCGAATCATCACCGCTTTTGTCGAGTGGCTTGGCAAGTTGGACCTGTTAAGGGAGTAAAACTCGATTCATCTTCGCTTATCGGTCTTGGATCCGGAAAAGCTCGTTGCTTTTGCTCAGTAGACGGACGTTGCCGTCTACTGCGGTTGTGTGCCAAACGTTGGTGTCAGCACCCCGGAAAAAAATTGTGGCCACCTCCTAGAATCTTCAGTTACCACGCTGAGGCGATAGGAGATGACCACATGGACACACCGTGGCGCTCGAGACGCCCGTGATGCCATTGCTTGCGTTTCGCCATCTCTGCTCGAAGCGTGTCACTTGGGACTCCTGGCCGGAGGAGAGATGGCCGTTCCCTATGAGGCTACGGAACCACCTATATCCGCTTGCTGCGAGCTTGCTTGAGCCAGTTCCTCTTGAAAGAGCCTATACCTCCGAAGAACTTGTTGTACGTCTCACCGTTCTCCTTGGCCTCGTACTTGACCAAGGCAAGTTCGATGGTGCAGAGGTAATCCGCCACTTGTTCGAGGCGGTAGTCGGTCATCGAGGTCTTGCGGCGTCGGACGACCCCTTTTGAGAGGACCTTGCCCACCGAGTCGTCTCGCCCGCGGAACAGAAGGAGCGCATCCTCGCGACCCTCGGCGACCTGTGCTGCGAGATGGAGGGCTGCACCATCGTGCAGGCCGCCTATCTCAACGGCGTGCCCCTCGTCGTCGTGCGCGCCATCAGCGATAAGCCCTGCGCCGAGGGCCAGGTCGTCGACTACAACACCTTCGAGAAGAAGGCCGCCTGCGACTGCGCCCGCATCGCCGCGCGCATGGTTAAGCTTTAGGCCCTGCGCGCCGGGGCCCTTCTTTATGTTGGGACCCCGGCGCGCAGGGCCCTTTCCAAAGCGAAGTGTCGAGCCGAAGTGTTGAGCGTCGGCCCTGAATGTTCAATGGCCGTTGTTTTCTGCCCCTCAAGTGGTGAACTTCTCCTCGGGGCTGTTGATTCCCCCACGCGCCCCCTTCCGTTCTCTGTTCTCCCCTTATACTCCTTGTACAAGGAGGTAAGAAGTCATGGACAAGACCGCACAGGACAGCTTGGCAAAGAAGCCCGTCGACATGAGGGACAGGATTCTCGAGCATCTCGAGGCCCTCACCTCTGCCGTCTCACTCGACGACCTTGCCCGTCTGTCCACCTCCGACATCGCCGAGACGCTCATCATCTCCAGGAGCCTGGCGAGCCAGTACCTCAACGACCTTGTTCGCGCCGGCCTTGTGGTTAAGGTGGCGGGCAGGCCTGTCCGTTATTTTCATCGCCGCGCGTTCCAGAAGCGTTTTCAGGTAAAGCTCTCTGCAAGCGAGTACGCCTCGCTCGCCGACCTCATCCAGGCGACGGGAATCGCCGATCACCGTGACTTCGCGCGTGCCGTGGGCTTTGACCTGAGCCTCAGCTCCGTTGTCGAGCAGTGCAAGGCTGCGGTTCAGTACCCTCCGTTTGGCCTGCCCATCCTCTTGAGCGGCGGCGTGGGTGTCGGCAAGTCTTTCCTTTCTCGTCTTGTGTACGAGTACGGCAAGAACCAGGGCTTGCTGTCCCGCGACTCCTCCTATGTGCGCATCGACTGCGCCGGGGTCCCGGACGCCGCCTCGTTCAACGGGCTTCTTGACGAGTCGATTGCGAAATCGCGCGGGGGTGTGGTTTTTGTCAGCGGCATCGAGGCACTCTCTCCCTCTGCGATGGAGCACTGCCTTGCGACGGCCCTCGGGCTCGATGCCTCCCAGGATGCGCCGCGCGCTCGCCTCGTTCTTTCGACGACGCTTTCCGCCGATGACCTGAAGGTTTCCTCGGCCTACAGCAAAATGCCCATCTGTGCCCGCGTCCCCTCACTCAAGGAGCGGACCCCCGAGGAGCGCGAGGATCTCATCTTGAGCTTCCTGCGCAGCGAGGGGTGCCGAATCGGTTCTGATGTGAAGATCAGCCGCGGCGCATACCGTTGCCTCGTGAACGCGGACTTTTCCGATAACATCGCCGGCTTGCGCGCCTGCGTGACGAACTGCTGCGCCAAAGCGTTCCTCAATCGCGAGGGCGACTACGTCGTCGTTCGCCCGTATCTTCTTCCCAGCGGGCTCCTCTCCTCCGCGCAGATCGATCAACAGCCCGACGATGGCGTTCTGATCGACGCGTCCCTGGATGCCGCCGAGAGCACAGGGCCGGTCGAGCAGGCGCTCGATGCCCTGTGCTCTCTCGATGAGCGATTCTGCGCCGGGGAGCTCTCTGTCTCCGAGCTCGTCTCGCAAGCTGTCTCCGCTGTGCGCGGCGTTGAGGATCACTTGATCTTCGGCCGCGGCGTTACCTCCTCGAGGTCGCGCGCCTTCGAACGCATCGTGGGCGCGGTCCTTGCCGACGCAGGCTCTTCTTATGGCATCGAGCTTTCGAGGAAGGTCGCTTTTCTGCTGGCCCAGGAGATTTGCCTGCAGTTGTGGCCGGGCATCGGCCTGGCTAAGCGAAAGTCTGCCTGTGCGGAGCAAATCTCCCATCTCCTCGGTGCCGTGACCTCCGAATTACCGTTTGCCTCGAGCGTCTCCGATCAGGTCGCCGCAGACGTGGAAGGGGCGCTGGGAATCTCGCTCGATCACTTCACGAAGACGCTTCTGACGCTGTGCGTCGCATCGGAGTCTCGCGACGCGAAGGCCCTTCGGACGCTCTGCGTCATCTTGTCCCACGGCTACTCAACGGCGACGAGCATCGCCGACGCGGCGAACCGTATGCTCGGCATGCATGTGTACGAGGCGGTCGACATGCCCTACGACCAGCAGCTGAAGGACATCGTCGGTCCGCTCCAGCGCCTCGTCGACCGCCATTCCTACTGCACCGGGGTCGTGTTCCTCGTCGACATGGGCTCCTTGGAGGAGGCCTATAAGGCCCTCGAGAACGTTACCGACTCCACTATCGGCGTGGTGAACAACGTCTCTACCGGTCTTGCGCTCGAGATCGGGGTCGGGCTGCTCGGCGGCAAGTCCATCGCCGAGGTTCTTGGCGATGCGACCGCCGCGTGCGTGACGCACTGCAAGGTGATCGAGCGCATCAACCGTGAGGACGCCATCGTCTTCTGCTCCGAGTCCGGGGTCGACGCCGCGGAGAGGATACGCCAGCTCGTCTCGCAGAGCCTCCCGCGCACCATAGGCGCGCGCCTGCTCACGAGGCCCTTCAAGCAGCTTGTCGCGAACGGGTCGAACGACGCCGTTTTCTCCGAGCACCGCGTCTGCGCCGTCATTGGCACGGGAGACCCCGGGGTCGCCTCCATCCCCTTCGTCGCCCTCGAGGACATCATGTCGACGGCGTCCGCCTCTAAGGTCGATGCCGTGTTCGGCAGGTGGCTTGACGCTTCCGAGCTCTCTTCTTTCCACGAGAAGCTGCTCTCGAACATGACGCTGCAGAACGTCATCCGCTCCATCACCATCCTCGACCCGGAGCGGCTATTCCATGAGATCGAGAGCGCCGTGCACGAGCTTCAGCGCAGGACAGGCGAGAAGATCGGCAGCAACGCCATCATTGGGCTCTACGTCCACCTCTGCTGTCTCGTCGAGCGCCTTGTTACCAGAAACCCCATTGAGACCTACGTTGGCCAGGACCGCTTCGAGGAGGAACGCGCCGATTTCATCGAGTCCTTCAGGCAGAGCTTCTCGAGCATCTCGACGCGCTATCGCGTAGAGGTTCCCGTAAGCGAGATCGCATATGTCTTCGACTACATAAGCGTGAGCGCCGCCCCGGCGCGAGAAGAGCGCCTCGGCTCCTCGGACCTCCTGCTCGACGAGTGACCTTCCCCGCGCCGCCGCAAGCTGACTGCGCGTCCTCAATAATCCGATAACCCCTTGCCCGGCGCGAATCCGGATAGCGCCGAGGCAGTACCGAACGTAAAACTTCATTTGATAGGAGCAAACATGAGTGTTGTTATGGCACGAATCGACAATCGCCTGCTTCACGGCATCATCGTGACGCAGTGGGCCCCGGTGTCGGGCGCGACCCGAGTCATGGTCATCGACGACAAGGTCGCCGGCGACGAGGTCCTGAAGTCCACTATGAGGATGGCGCGCCCCGCGGGCATGGCCGTCTCGATCATCTCCGAGGAGACCGCGCTCAAGAACTTCGCGGCGGGCAAGTACGACCGCGAGAAGGTCTTTGTCATCGCCAAGGAGCCCGAGACGATCCTTCACCTGGTCGAGTCGGGCATCGAGCTCCCGTCGCTGATCGTCGGCGGCTCGCTCGTCAAGGAGGGCGGCGTCCAGCTCACCCAGCGCGCCTATGCCTCCGCCGAGAACGTCCAGAGCTACAAGGCGCTCATCGCCCGCGGCGTCAAGGTGACGGCACAGTTCGTGCCCGCCGACAAGCCCGTCTCCGTCGCCGACCTCATCTAAGGAGGGATCATGGTCAACTTCACTATCCTGCAGGTCGTCCTTTTGACCCTGCTGGCCTTCATCAAGCACGTGGACTACTACGGCATCCCGATGATCTTCGTCAACTATGCCGTCTTCTGGGGCCTTATCACCGGCGTCGTCATGGGCGACTGGCAGACCGGCCTCGTCATCGGCGGCACCATCCAGCTCATGCAGCTCGGCGTCGCGGGCTTCGGCGGCTCGTCGATTCCCGACTACGGCACGATGGCCATCATCGCCACCGCCTACGGCGTGACCCTGGGCGCGGACACGGGCCTCGCCATCGGCCTGCCGGTCGGCATGCTCGGCATCCAGCTCGACGTCATCGTCAAGATCCTCAACGGCTTCGTCGTCGAGAAGTCCCAGAAGTTCTGCGACGAGGGCAAGTTCAAGCAGATGAACGCCATCCTGTGGGTCTGCCCCGTGCTCTTCGGCCTGTGCGCCGCCCTGCCCGTCTTTGTCTCCGTGACCCTCGGCCAGCCCGCCGTCAACTGGCTCCTCGAGGTCATGCCCCAGTGGTTCCTTTCCGGCCTCACCCTCGCCGGCAAGATGCTCCCGGCCGTCGGAATCGCGATGCTGCTGCGTTACATGCCCACCGGCAAGTACTTCCAGTACCTGCTCGCCGGCTTCTTCCTCTCGGCCTTCCTGAACGTGCCCATCATCGGCGCCGCCATCGTCGGCTTTGCCCTCGCGATCGCGTTCTACCAGCGCGCCGAGAGGGACACCGAGCTCGCCGCCCACGCTTCCGCAGACGCCTTCATCGGAGAGGATGAGTAACCATGGAAAACGAGAACATCACCGCCGTCGCCGAGGGCAAGCCCTCCGGCTACAAGGTCACCAAGAAGGACCTGCGCAACGCGAACTGGCGCTGGCTCATGAGCGTGTGCACCTTCAACTACCAGACCCAGCAGGGCGCCTCAGTCGCCTACGCCCTCTCGCCGGTCCTGAGGAAGATCTACACGAACGACGAGGATTATAAGCAAGCGCTCAACAACCACTTCCGCTACTACAATACCCAGCCTTGGCTCGCCGCCATCATCCTTGGCGCCTGCGTGGCCATGGAGGAACGCGACGGCCTAGCGGCGGCGGACGCCGTCCAAGACCTGAAGATCGGCACCATGGGACCGCTCGCCGGCGTCGGCGACTCCCTGCTCATGACCATGATCCCGACCATCATGGGCTCCATCGCCGCCTACATGGCCATCGAGGGCAACCCCGTGGGAGCCGGCATCTGGTTCGCGCTCATCCTGGCCATCTTCTGGGTCCGCATGCACGCCCTCGAGTTCGGCTACAAGCAGGGCGTGAAGCTCGTCACCGACTTCAGCGAGAAGCTTCCCAACCTCACTGCCGCCGCCTCCGTGCTCGGCCTCACCGTGGTCGGCTGCCTCATCGCCTCGGTCATCGGCGTCACCTGCCCGATTAGCTTCAGCTTCGGCGACGTTTCGATGGAGATTCAGCCGCTGCTCGACAAGATCCTGCCTGCCATGATCCCCGCCGCCATCACGGGAAGCGCGTATTACCTTCTTACCAAGAAGAACGCGAGCATGACGGCCCTCATCCTCGTGGTGATCGTCCTCGCGATGGTCGCCTCCGCCGCTGGCATCCTCGCCTAGCTTCGACCCAAGAGATTGGTGAATCAATGAGAAAGATAGTTGTGGCGAGCCATTCCCTTCTCGCCCAGGGCTTCAAGGACACCCTCGAGTTCCTTACGGGTAAGAGCGACGCCGTCAACGCCGTGTGCGCCTACGTGAACGACAACGGCGAGGGGCTCGACGCGGCGGTCGAGGCGGCTCTTTCGGGCACTGACGAGGTCGTCGTCCTCACCGACGCGCTCGGCGGCAGCGTGAACCAGCGCTTCTCCCGCTTCGCCTCCGACCGCATCCACGTGATCGCGGGTGTCAACCTCCCGCTCGCCATGACGGTCGCGCTCGCGCGCCCCGACGAGAAACTCGACTTCGACGCCCTCGTCGACGAGGCGCGCCAGCAGATCGTCTACGTGAACGGTGCCAGTTCCGCCGAGTGCGAAGACGACGAATAGAGGAGGTCGACGATGAGAGAGTTCCTTAAGGACGTGTGGATGCACGGCGGTGAGGAAAGCCGCGCCATCACCCCCGAGAACATCACGGGCGAGAAGGGCCGTGCCGCCATGTCGGCCAGCCACCTCGGCGTCGGCCGCAAGGGCTCGTGCTGCGTGCCCCTTGAGTCCGGCGAGACCATCACGCTCGCGGACATCGAGGGCCCCGGCATCATCCGCCACATCTGGATGACCGTCCCCGACAAGACCGCCGCCGGCAGCTTCGTCATGCGTGACCTCGTGCTGCGCTTCTACTGGGACGACGAGGAGACCCCCTCGGTCGAGTGCCCTGTCGGCGACTTCTTCTGCAACGGCTTCGGTGAGCGCGCCATCGTCAACTCGATGCCCATCTGCGTGAACCCGACGGGCGGCATGAACTGCTACTTCGAGATGCCTTTCAGGAAGCACGCCAAGGTCACGCTTACGAGCGAGCATCCCGGGTTCATTAAGTACATCTTCTACACGTTCAACTACGCGCTCACCGACGTGCCGGACGACGCCATGTACTTCCACGCCCGTTTTAACCGCGAGCGCAGCACCCGCAGGGGCGTCGACTACACCGTGCTCGACGGCGTGCGCGGTAAGGGCTACTACGTCGGCACCTACATGGCCCTGTGCGCCCTGGAGCGCTATTGGTGGGGCGAGGGTGAGATGAAGTTCTTCCTCGACGGCGACGAGGAGTTCCCCACGGTCACCTCGACGGGAGCCGAGGACTACTTCGGCGGTGCCTGGGCCTTCCTCGACAGGCCGCCCCATGCGCTGCCCGAGGCGCAGTGCTTCAACACGCTGTTCGCCGGCTACCCGTACCGCTCGACGCGCGACGCCACGCGCGACCGCTTCAGCGCGGGCAAGCCGAACCCGAACCCGATGCTCGCGACCAACGACGACGCGCTGCCCAGGCACGGCCTCTACAGGTGGCACCTTCCCGACCCGATCTCGTTCAAGGAGGACCTGCGCGTGACGTTCCAGGACCTCGGCAACGACGACATCAAGCTCTACGAGCGCGAGGACGACATCTCCACCGTCGCCTACTGGTACCAAAGCGAGCCGCACGCCGTGCTCGCCCCGTTTGCCGCAAGGCAGGACCGCGTGCCCAGGTAGGGTCGCCTCGAAACAAGCCAACGTTATGGACGCCCGCGGTTGACCATGACTGCGGGCGTCCCTTTGTAAGGAGGATCACATGAGCGAAAAGCAAATGAGGCTCGGCGCCCTCGAGGCAGGCGGGACCAAGATGGTCTGTGCCGTGGTGTCCGGCGGCGGCGAGGTCCTCGACCGTATGGAGACCCCGACGCTTACGCCCGCCGAGACCGTCCCGCAAATGGTCGAGTGGTTCACCGCCCGCGATGTGGACGCGTTGGGCATCGGCGCCTTCGGCCCGACCTGCGTCGACCCCAACGATGAGCGCTACGGTTCCATCCTCCAGACGCCCAAGCTCGCGTGGCGAGGCTATGGTCTTCGCGCCGCGTTCGCCGACGCCCTCGGGATTCCGGTGGCCTACGACACGGACGTGAACGTTGCCTGCCTCGGCGAAGCGGTCTTCGGCTGCTGCAAGGGGCTCGAGGACGCCGTCTACGTGACCATCGGCACCGGCGTGGGCGCGGGCGTCATGTGCGCGGGCAGGCTCCTTCACGGCATGCTGCACCCCGAGGCCGGCCACATGCTGGTAAGGACCCGTCCCACCGAGGAAGGACGCTGCGTCTGCCCGAGCCACGCGAGCTGCCTCGAGGGCCTCGCCTCCGGCTCCGCCATCGCCGCGCGCTGGGGAAAGCCCGCGGCCGAGCTCGCGGACAACGATGAGGTGTGGATGCTCGAGGGGGATTATCTGGGGCAGATGTGTGCGAACCTCGTGCTCATGTACTCGCCTCGCCGCATCGTCCTCGGCGGCGGCGTGATGCACCAGGAGCAGCTCTACGGCATCGTCCGCAAGAAGACCCTCGAATATCTGGGTGGCTACATCCAGACCGCCGAGCTTAAGGACATGGAGAGCTACATCTGCGCCCCGGGCTGCGGCGGCGACCAGGGAATCCTCGGCGCGGCCGAGCTGGCAAGAAGGGCGCTCGCGTAACTTGCGCTCTCTCCGCCATACAACGCGTTAAGAAAAGACGAGCGCTTCTTGCCAATTGGGCGGCAAGAAGCGCTCGTCTTTTGCATTTTATTCTCTCAAAATCTTATTTTCACGATTTGCATTTTCATCCCGTTGTCACCGACCCT
>CAVALS010000102.1:0-9763 GCA_963589385.1 Bacteroidaceae bacterium | reverse complement strand
TGCAGCAGCATGAGCGCCGCGGCCACCGGGCCGGTGCCGTCGTTGGCGTCGAGACCGCGACCCAGGCCGCTGCCCGCACCGGCGCCTGCCTTGTAGGGTACCGACAGCTTGCGGCTCTTGGGGAAGTTCACCGCGCCATAGCGGGTCTTAAGCTCAAAGGCCACCTTCTTAGGCACGTCGACGCCCAAAAACGTGATGCGACCGCCACTGAGCGTGACGCACTCGAGCCCCAGACGCTCGCCGCGAATGCGGATGCGCGCGCGATTGAACAGGTTGAGTCCCGCCAACGGCAGCTCGCCATGCGCGGCCTCGGTCTCTTCCTGCACCTCGTCGATGCTCTCCAGGTCCTCGGCCGCTGCGAGCTTACGGTACACGAGCACGCGCTGGTCCACCGCCGGCAGGTACTCCTCGGACAAGAAGTAGTCGGCCGGCAGGTTAATACCCACGCTCGCCGCCTCCACGCCGGCGTCGTCATCGCCGCGCGCCTCGGCCACGGCCTGTCCCAGCATCTGCGTAAACAGGTCAAAGCCCACGCTCGACAGGTTGCCGTGCTGCTCGGCTCCCATAAGCGAGCCGGCGCCGCGAATCTCCAGGTCGCGCATGGCGATGCGCATGCCGCTGCCCAGGTCCTGGAACTCGGAAAGTGCGGTCAGGCGCGCCGTCGCCTCCTCGGTGAGCGGCAGCTCGCCCGGGAACATAAAGTACGCGTAGGCCTGCGTGGCAGAGCGACCCACACGGCCCTTGAGCTGGTAGAGCTGCGCCAGGCCCAGGCGCTGCGAATCCTCGATGATCAGCGTGTTGGCCGTTGCGTTGTCGATGCCGCTCTCCACGATGGTCGTGGCGATGAGCACGTCGATCTTCTTGGTCGCGAACTCGATCATCACGTCCTCGACCTCGCGCGGGCTCATCTTGCCGTGCGCCACGCCCACGCGCGCCTCGGGCGCGGCCTCGTGCACGCGCGCCACGGCATCATCGATGGTCTTGACGCGGTTGGACACGTAATACACCTGACCGCCGCGTCCCACCTCCAGGCGAATCGCCGCACTCACCACGTCGGGGTCGTACTCCCCCACGTGCACGATCACGGGACGACGCCCGGTCGGCGGTGTGGTGATCAGGCTCATGTCGCGCACGCCGCTCGTGGCCATCTGCATGGTTCGCGGAATAGGCGTCGCCGAAAGCGTGAGCACGTCAATCTGTTCGCGCAGGTTCTTGAGCTGCTCCTTGTGCTGCACACCAAAGCGCTGCTCTTCGTCGATGATCACCATGCCCAGGTTCTTGGGGTTCACGTCGGCAGAAAGCAAGCGGTGCGTGCCGATGAGCACATCAATCGTGCCCTCGGCAAACGCCTTAAGCGCGCGCTTCTGCTGCGCCGGGGTGCGGAAGCGGCTGAGCACTTCGACCTCGAGGCCAAACGGGGCAAAGCGCTCAAAGAACGTCTCGTAGTGCTGCTGGGCCAGAATGGTCGTGGGGCAGAGCACCATGACTTGGCGGCCGGAGTCCACGCACTTAAACGCCGCGCGCAGGGCGACCTCGGTCTTGCCGAAGCCCACGTCGCCGCACAGCAGGCGATCCATGGGCTTGGGCGCCTCCATGTCGGCCTTGATGTCGGCGATAGCCTCCAGCTGGTCGCGCGTCTCGTCGTAGAGAAAGCTCTCCTCCATCTCGATCTGCTCGGGCGTATCGGGCGGACAGGCGATACCAGTAATCGACGAGCGGCGCGTATATAAATCGACTAGGTCAAACGCCAGCTTTTTGGCGTTTTTGCGTGCCTTGTTGGTGGCACGCGTCCAGTCGGCAGTGTTAAGCCTGGTCAGGCGTGGCTTATCGCCGTCGGGGCCAACATAGCGCGTGATGCGGTCGACCTGCTCGAGCGGCACGTAGAGTTTGTCGCCGTCGGCATATTCCAGCAAAAAATAGTCGCGCTCCTTGCCGCCCACTTCCTGGCGCGCGATCTCGCTAAAGAGCGCGATGCCGTGAGTAGCGTGCACCACGTAGTCGCCCGGCTTAAACGGGAACGTGATCTGCGTAATGTCCACCTTGCGGCGGCTGCGCGCGCGGTTGGCGTCCATGCGGGCGTTGAGGTCGGCGATCGAGAACACGGCCAGGTTGGCATCGGGCACCACCACACCCTGCGGCAAGGCGGCATCGACAAAGGTCACGCGTCCGCGCGAGATGGTGGGCACGGCGGCACCGGCGGCAGCCTGGGCGGCACCCGCCTCGAGCGAGCGGGCGTTGAGCGCATCGGCCTTGCGCTCGCGAATTGCAGCATGGGCATCCTGGCGGGCAGCACGGTCGGCAGAATCCGCCGCCGCCACGCGCACGCGCTCACCAATGACACCGGCATTTTCGGGCGCGGCCGTCAGCGACTCCTCAAAGGTAATGCCCTCGTCGCCAAAGGTGAGCTCCATCGACTCGCGCGCACCGCGGTCGGGAATGGCAAACACGCAGGCGTAGCGCTTGCCCACGACTTCCTGAATGCGCGTCATAAAGCGATTGTCCGAGCCTGCGATGGCCGGCTGCTCAATCTTGAGCTCTGCCGTAACCGCACCGCCCGCGCGAATCAGGCTCACATAGTTCAGGCGCTGCTGAGCACCAAAATCGAGCTGTTGAGCGCGCACGTACAGACCGTCCAGGCGGTCAATCCCCGCCTCGCCGGCACGAGCCTCGATATCCTCGTAGGCGCGCAGGCAGTCGTCGAACAGCGAGCGCGGCTCAGACAAAACCACGAGCGCTTTGCCGCTCACGTGCGCCAACGGGCTCACGGTCTGGCCGTACATCACCGGCAAAAAGCGGTCGAGCTCGGGCGTGACGATGCGCGCATCCACCATCTCGAGCAGCGCTGCTAGCTTGCTATCGTCCTGGCTGGCGCGGTAGAGCGCCACATGCATGTTGTGGACCGCCTCGTCGGTGAGCGCCAGCTCGCGGCACGGGAAGATCTCGATACTATCCTCGTTGCCGATGGTCTGCCCCGTGGAACTCACCATGCGGCGGATGCGGTCAATCTCATCGCCAAAAAACTCGATGCGCACGGGCGCTTTTTCCTGCGCGGGAAACACCTCGACGGTGTCGCCGTGCACGCGGAACAGGCCGGGCGCGTCGGCGGCGCCGGCATTGGTGTAGCCCATGCCCACCAGACGCTGCGGCACCTCGTCAAAAGGAATCTCCTCGCCCACCGCAAAGGTCGTGGACTCCCAGTAGCGGCTCTCGACTGGCGGCACGCAGCGCAGCAACGCGCGAGCCGAGGCAACCATGATGCAGTTGTCCCCGCGCACGATGCGTCCCAGGGCCTCGCAGCGCTGCGCCACCACGGCGTCGTCGGGCGCCTGCTCGCGCCACGGATAATCCTTGCGTTCAGGAAAACGGCATACATGCGCCAGGCCCACGTAGGCGGCAAGGCTACGAGCGGCGCGATCGGCCGCATCCTCGCCACTCACAACGTAGACCGTGGGGCGCGGGCGGCGCGCAAACTGAGCGGCCGCCATAAGCGTGCGACCCGACTGCGACACGGCCAGCGTCACGTCCTCGCCGGCATCGAATCCGGCCTCGACGGTCTGCAGCGCCTCGGCAGTGTAGAGCTGCGCGGCTATACGGTGAATGAGCATGCTGTTCCTCCGGCATCGCAACGCCAAAAGCCCGCCGGGGCAAGCTCGGCGGGTCGTACGTCAAATACATTGTCTGTCATGGTAGCGCATGGAGAGGACTCCGGCTCAAGGGCAAACCCAGCCCCGCAAAAAACGCCAGACGAAGATGCGTTCCGCCCTACCCCGCTACGCGCACGCTGGGGCACAAATCTGCCAGCGGACACTCGTCACACTTGGGTTTGCGGGCGTCGCAGATCTCGCGACCGAAGGTGATCCACTGGTGATTGACCGACTCCCAATACTCGTGCGGCAAGATCTTGAGTAGATCCTGCTCGGTCTTGAGCGGCTCTTTGGCGTGCGTCTTGGGACTCAGCATCAGGCGGTGCGCGATGCGGTTGACGTGCGTATCCACCGCGATGCCTTCCACGATGCCGTACCCCACGTTGAGCACGATGTTCGCCGTCTTGCGCCCCACGCCCGGCAGCTTTACAAGCTCCTTCATGTCGGCCGGCACCTCGCCGCCGTAGTCGGCAACGATCATCTGCGCGGCCTCCACGGCATGCTTGGCCTTACTCTTATAAAAGCCGAGTGACTTAATGGTGTCCGCCACGTCGGTCACACTTGCCCCGGCCATGGCCTCGGGCGTGGGCCACTTGGCAAACAACTTCGGCGTCACCTTGTTGACCTGCGCATCGGTCGTCTGAGCCGAGAGCAGTACCGCGATGAGCAGCCTAAAGGGATTCTCGTGGTCCAAGAAGCACTCGACCGGGCCATAGCGACGGTTGAGACGCTCGCACACCTCGATGGCGCGCTCGCGTTTGGCGGCATTGGTCTCGCGTGGCATAACGACTCCTCGGCTCGGCAGAAACATAACTTCACGGAAACGATTGTCCCACGTACGGGGGCCTTAAGCCTCCAAAAAAGCGCCGGTCTGGCGGCTCCACAGGCTCGCGTATTCGCCGCCTGCCTCGACGAGCTGCGCATGCGTGCCATCCTCGACAATCTCGCCGTCTGCCAGCACCACGATGCGGTCGAGCGCCGCCACGGTGGACAGGCGATGCGCCACCACAATGGAGGTGCGGCCACGCATCAGGTTCTCGAGCGCCTCCTGTACCAGCGCCTCGGACTCACTGTCCAGGGCAGACGTCGCCTCGTCGAGCACCAGAATCGGCGCGTCGGTGAGGATGGCACGGGCGATGGCCACGCGCTGGCGTTGGCCGCCCGAGAGCTTAACGCCGCGCTCGCCCACCATGGTGTCAAAGCCATGGGGCAAGCGGTCGATAAACTCAGTCGCGTTGGCCAGACGCGCAGCCTCGCGAATCTGCTCGTCGGTAGCGTCGGGTCGACCGTAGGCGATATTCTCGCGAATGGAGCGGTGGAACAGCAGTGCCTCCTGCGGCACGTAGGCAACCTGGCGACGCAGGCTCTGCTGCGTGCAGCGCGAGACGTCCTGGCCGTCCACGAGCACGCGACCGCCCTGTACGTCGTCCAGGCGCAGCAACAGCTTGGTTAGTGTCGTCTTGCCCGAGCCCGATTTGCCCACCAGGCCCACGCGCTGGCCCGCCGCCACATGGAGCGTCAGGTCGTTGAACACACTCTCGCCCGCCGCGGCATCACGGTATGCAAAGCTCAAGTGCTCAAAATCAATCGCGCCCTCGCTCACCTTGAGTTCGGGGGCGTTCTCGTCGTCTGCCACCAGACGCGGCTCGTCCAGCACGCGCGTCATCTCGGCCGCATCGCCCAGCGCGCGGTTGATGCGCTGCATCATGGAGCTCACGTAGTTCAGACGCATGGTGAGGTTGTACGTATAGGTAAAGATCATGACAAGCGCGCCGGCCGAGATGCCAAACCACGCATTGCCGCCCGCGACGAACACACTCACCACGGCCATGGTAATGACGATAAGGCCCGAGGTCGTAAAGTTGCGTTGCATCATGGCGTGCATCGAGACCGTCTCGGCGTCGCGCGCGGCACGATCGGCGGCGTCGAACAGATCGCGTTCAAAGTCCTCGCGCCCGCAGGTCTTGACGGCCAAGATGTTCGTGACCGCGTCGGAGAGCACGCCCGAGAGCTTGTTCTGCGCGGCGGACGTCGCGGCCGAAAGCGGCATGATGCGCTTGTACATAAGCCAGACAAACGCAATGTAGACGACCATGATGCACACCAGGATCACGGTAAACGTCGGCACCACCGGGGCGAGTGCGGCCACGGTGCAGATGACCGAGGTGATGGTGGGGATGAGCGAATACACCGTCACGTCGACCAGACCCGTGTAGCCGCTCATAAAACGGCTCGTCTGGCTCACAAGCGATCCGCCAAAGCGGCTGGTATGGAATGTCATGGATTGGTTGGAGAGCGTATCGAAGCATAGGCGCGCCAGGTGATAGTTGCCTGCGATCTCGAGCTTGTAGACGGTGTAGTCCTGTAGCTTGGAGAGGATCTGACCCACCAGGTTAACGAGTACGAGCGCCAGGATATAGGGGCCGAAGACCTCAAACACCTGGTCACCCGCCACGGGACCGGCTTGAACGCGGTCGACAATGAGGGCCATCACATAGGTATTGGCAAACGTCAGCAAAAAGATGTAGCCCGCCGACGAGAACACCGAGAGAAAGACAATCAGCGGCTGCGTGCGCGTGACACCCCAAAACCGCTGCAGCGTGCGGCGCACGGTGGAGCGGCTGAGCGGGCTGGTGCTTCTCTGAGACATGGGCTTCCTTTCGCGTCTGATAGGGCGAAACGCCATTGTTGCACATTGAAGCGCACTTCAGGCAAGCGCGATACGAAAAGCGGTGGGGCGCCCGCGTTTGCGCCGGTGCCCCACCGTCTTGTTACAATTAGTCCTCGTCTTCTTGGTCTGTGAGAAGGTCCGCGGGCGTGAGTCCCAAGATCTCATCGGCTTGGTCGGCGTCTTCCAGCGCGTCGATATCCTTGAGCTTGCGCTCCATAACGTTGGTGCGCGTGGTGATGATGCCCTCGACCGTTTTGCCCGCGGTCTCGATCTGCTGCTGGGCGCGGCGCAGCGCCTTTTGATAGCGCGGCAGCTCGGCCTTGACGGCGGAGAGCACGCGCAGCACGTCATCGGTGCGTTTTTGCAACTTAAACGTCTGATAGCTCATCTGCAGACTGTTGAGGATGGCCGCCATGGTGCTGGGGCCGGCAACGTTGACGTGATAGTCGCGGCCCAGGGTCTCGATAAGCCCGGGGCGGCTGACGACCTCGGCGTACAGTCCCTCAAACGGAACGAACATAATGCCAAAGTTGGTGGTCGCGGGCACGCTCAGGTACTTCTCGCAAATGTCCTTTGCCTCTCGCTTCACCATCATATCGAGCGTCTTGCGTGCGGCGGCGACGGCCTCAGCGTCGCCCGACTCCTGGGCGTCGAGCAGATGCTCGTACGCGTCGCCCGGGAATTTGGAATCGATCGGCAGCAGCACGGGGTCGCCCTCGTCCACCGGCAGCTTGACGGCAAACTCAACGCGCTCCGAGGCGCCGGGCTTGGTGGCGACGTTTTCCAGATACTGGTCGGGCGTAAGGATGTCCGCCAGGATCGCACCCAGCTGCACCTCGCCCAAAATGCCGCGCGCCTTCACATTGCCCAGTACGCGCTTAAGGTCGCCAACGCCGGTGGCGATAGATTGCATATCGCCCAGGCCCTTGTAGACGGCTTCGAGCTGGTCGCTCACCTGCTTAAACGATGCCGACAGGCGATCGTTGAGCGTGCGGGAGAGCTTCTCGTCCACCGTCGCGCGCATCTGATCGAGCTGCACGTTGTTGTCTTTGCGGATGGCACCCAGCTGAGCATCGACCGTCTCGCGCACCTTGTCCAGGCGGCGCTCGATGCCCTCGCGGTTGGCACCGAGCTGTTGGGCCGTCTCGCGGCGCAGGTCATCCATCCGGTCACCAGCTTGCGAAAACTCACGTGCGATGGTCAGGTAACGTTGCTGCTCCACGGCCGCATCTGTCGTCTGCTGCTGCGCGATGGCATTGGTCGTGCGGCGAGTTTCGGCCAGCGCGACGTTCAGGGCATCGAGCGCGTTGTTGGCCTGCTCGAGTGCTGTCAGCGTTTCCGCGCTACTGTCGCCACGCTCCCGCAACTCGGCACGCAGGCTCTTGAGCTGGAGGGCGCAAGCCACAGCAACCCCCACCGCAACCAAGGCGATCACAACAAGCACGATATCAATAGCAGACATAGACTCCGCCCAACAAACTCAATCGGTCATCAATCAAAACCGCGATCAATCTTACCCCGCCACACACACCGGGCGCTCGGCCCCTTCTTGGGCGCCCCTCTCCTCCGCATATTCCATAATGCGGCGCGCCGTTTTCCTGCTCACCTTTGAGTCATCGCCGGCCAAGTATGCGTATACGTTTCCTTTATTCAGGCGCAGAGCACGGCAGAGGCCATAGCGCGTTACACCCGATTCCTCCAATGCTTCCAGCGTTTTCTTTCTCATCAGGGCGTTCACCCTTCTATCGGCCGCCGGCTTTTCCTTCACCGCTCTATACGCACGCCAAACGTTGGCATAACGATTAGGGAGCTCACTTTTGGCGCATAGAGACGCCATGCTACCCGCTTGGCCGTACAAGGATAAAACGTCTCGGTAATCCTGTTCCATCCACGAGCCCTCGGATAAGCCCAGAACGTATTCGGCTTTTCCTTGCGCCAAAGCGAGCAAAAACAGAGGCTCCGCCACGCGCGGCGCATCCGTCGTCGCCTGCTCAACCAATTTTCTAAAACTCAGCGACTGCTGTCCGGATAGCTCTCGGCAATAGCCTTTTAAGAATCCCTCAAAGGTCAGATTCAACCGAGCACCTCCTTTTTGTATTGCCTGTATGCACAGACCATCTCTTGATAACTCCGCTCCGGAGGCGACGACGCCAGTGCTTCTCCCTCGTCGAATATAAGCCGTTCGAGCAGCCCCCAATCAAGTCGGTCGACGAATGCCTGACTATGAAGATCGATGATGTCGTTCGGACGGTAGGCATAGAGCTTCATTACCGCCAGGTCCTCCAAGGATGGCGTAAAGTACCTGATAAAGCGCGCCCCAATATCCAAGAGAATCAAACGATCTTCGTAATTGAACGGCATCTGATTACAATATGCCACCGCCATACCATTCACCTCGGGGTATCGAGCTATGATCTCGCGGAGGCACCTATCTGCCTCAAACACATCAATGTCATGTGTAACCGAACGATTCGTCACATCGTTTAGCATGAAGGCGCTTCCTCCCACCAATACAACGTTCGGCCTGTCGCCTCTTGGACCTATTTCCAGCTCCGCCTCTTCGTCAATGCCCAAAAGAGTCTGTTCTAAATCCTGCTTATACATAACAAATCCTATTATTATTCATCTTAAATAATACTATTCAGTCGCACGACAGGACCCACAGGATGCAAGAATTCCGCTCGTGGCGATAATCCCTACACCCTAGAAGTCCTAATGTGACAAACGCTAACTCTCCCAGCCGGCGCGGATTGTTGTTATGACATCGCCTAGGCGCTGGCCGAGGGCTGACAGATGTTGGAGCACTTCGCTGGGCGAAGCACCGTTGAGGATGCAGGTGAGCGCATACGAGACCAAGAAAATCGCCGCAAGTCCTAGCGGAATGAGCACGATCATCGCCAAGGTGCGCAGGCGCTGGCCCACGCGGCGACGACGCGCACGACGCTTGTCGAACGCGAGCTCCTGCGCATATGAATCCTGCTGTACGGAATAGGCCTCTGGCGCCGATTCGCACCCGGGCACAGCTGCAGGTACAGCAGCGGGCACGACATTTTGCGCAAAGGGCTGGGCTGCCGCCCCTTGCATTTGCATCTCCATGAGTCGTTGCTGCTGACGCAGCATGCGCTCAGCTTGTTGCTGCGGAGTCTCAAGAAACAGATCCATGCTGGCCTCCAAAATCGGAGCATTCGATGCTTACGACCAGCATCCCGCACCGCCATGACCGCGACAACGCAATCGCCGGCAATAGCCACAAAGTTTCTTTTGCTCAAAAGCTGTCGAAAAGCTCAACAACTCCCCTACCAGCACTTTCTCTGAGCTTTTTTCGCCAGCAATCTTTTGGCCTTCCACCCTTACGCCAACTGACCAAAATCTAACCAAAAGCTTGACGAAAATTGTGGAGACCGGGACCCCACACAAAAAGTGCCGCCCCAAAGGGGCGGCACACAAA
>CAVALS010000101.1:0-10001 GCA_963589385.1 Bacteroidaceae bacterium | reverse complement strand
AAGGGAAGAGGCGGGGCATGCCCCGCCTCTTACACCACATCTCTGCGCGCTACCTTGAAACTCCCTAATCACCGTCAGCTAGCGCCAAATTGGAAGTCGATAGTCACTCATTAACGTACAGTTCTTATAACTTTGTTCATTATTTTCCGCACCTAAAATGATACGCCGTTTGTGACAGTACTCACAAACGGCGTTTTTTGGCCACGGGGGTATCTGGCAGTGGGCCAGTAGCACCCTGATCCGAGTTTCGAACGCATCCAAACCGGTTCTGATGTCTGTTTTCGAGCTTTTACTCGCCCTTGGGCGCGGGATGCTTGCAGACAACACTCATGTAGATCATGCCGAGCACGGCAGCGGTGACCGAGCCGGCAAGAATGGCAGCCTTGGCAGCCAGAACCTCAAACTGGGCCGTCGGGAAGGCGAGGCCGCTGATGAGAATCGACATGGTAAAGCCGATACCGCCCAGAATGCCCACACCGGCAATCATGTGCCAGTTAACGTTGTGCGGCAGCTCGCAGGCCTTGAGCTTGACCAAGGCGAACGTCATGCCAAAGATGCCGATCGGCTTGCCCAGCAGCATGCCAAAGTACACGCCGAGCGTCACCGGGTCGGTGAGCAGCGTGCTCATGTCCACGCCCACTAGGCGAACCTGCGCGTTCACGAACGCAAAGATCGGCAGGATCACAAAGTTGACCGGCGTGGAGATCAGACGCTCCATGCGGATGAGCGGCGGGGTCACGCGGTGCATGACGCGCTCGACCTTGGTGGTCGAGACGGTAAAGTCATGCTGGCCCAGGATGTGTGCCTCGTCGTCGTAGCGGTCATCGAGCAGCGGCAGGCACTCGCCCAGCCAGTCGGTCAGACTATCGAGCTTAACGCCGCACTTGGCCGGGATGGTGAAGGCCAGGATGACGCCAGCAAGCGTAGCGTGTACGCCACTCTTGAACATGCAGAACCACAACAGCAGACCCAGTACCGAATACGGGGCAAGGCGGTAATGCTGCGTCTTGTTGAGCCACACGAGCGCGCAGGTCACAAGCGCGGCGGCGCCCAACCAAAACGGATTGGGGCTCTGACCGTAGAAGATGGCGATGGCGGCGATGGAGATGAGGTCGTCGGCGATGGCAAGCGTCGAGAAGAACACGCGCACGCCGTTGGGTACGCGATTGCCCAAAAGCGACAGCACGCCCAGCGCAAAGGCAATATCGGTTGCCATGGGGATGGCCCAGCCGTTGTGCGCGCCGGCATGGTTAAAGATCAGGTAGATGCAGGCGGGAACGACGACGCCGCCCACGGCCGCCAGCATGGGAAGCATGGCCTGGCGCGGGTTCTTGAGCTCGCCAACTGTCATCTCGTACTTAAGCTCGATGCCCACCAACAAAAAGAAAATCGCCATGAGGAAGTCGTTGACGAAAAGCTCAACGGTGAGACCAGCCGTAAGGTTGCCCAGGCCCACATACAGCGGGGTCTCCAAAAAGTGATGGATGGCCTCGTAGGCATCGGTATTGGCGCAAATGACGGCGGCGATGGCGGCAATCACCATGACGGCGGCGGAAATCGTGCCGTTCTCGGCGATGCGCTCCCAGATGTCGTGACGTTCAAAGCGCTTGCGCTCACGAACGTTGAACAGCTGCTCAGTTGCTGCCATGGGCGGCTCCTTTCACGGGATGGCTCCCGTCTTAAAAAAGCACGGCCCGCCCAAGTGGCGGCGCCGCGCTCTAACGTATTACGCTTGCATCTAGCCTACCCTGCACGACAAGCATGCAGGCGTGGCCGAAAAGCGGAACCACAGGTTGAACATTATTTGCTCAACGGCGCGGGCACGCCTGTCCAAGAGACGACGCGGCGCCGCGCACAAAAAACGACCGGAGCGCGGGGCGTCCGCGATCCGGTCGTCGGTGTTAGGTCAAAAGAGCCTAGCAGGCGGCCATGATGGGAGCAGCGACCTGCTTCTTACGGGAGAGGACGCCCGGCATCCAGACGCCGTCGTGCTCGTCGGCAATGCCCAGGCCCTTCTGAGCAGCCTCGGTCTCGCCCTCGAGCAGGACCTGCGAGCCCTCCTCCATGATGTCGGTGATGCACAGGACAATGCCGTCAGCACCCTTCTCGGCGGCGTAGGCGCGCATGGCCTCGCGAATCTCGTCGATCATGCCGAGCGCGCGGCTCTTGTCGACGGTCTCGTACTGGCCGATGAGCAGCTTCTTGCCGGCGGGCTCGAACATCTTGATGTCGTTGCCGACCATCTCGGCAGCGGTGAAGGAGCCGGACGGACGGGTAAGGAAGACCTCCATGCCAAACTTGACCGGGTCGACGCCCACTTGCTCGCCGAGCTTGGCGGCAACGGCGCGGTCGACATCGGTGGTGGTGGGGCTCTTGAGCATGAGCGTATCGGTCATCATGGCCGAGAGCAGCAGCTTGGCCTGGACGTCGGAAAGCTCAACGCCGAGCACGCCGGCGAGCTTGGTGACGATGGTGCAGCTGGAGCCCCAGGGCAGGCAGATGTAGTGCAGCGGGCCGGCGGTCTCGAAGTCGCCGATGCGGTGATGGTCGACGACGCCAAAGACCGTGGCGTCCTTAAGGCCGGCGACGGACTGGGCGGACTCGTTGTGGTCGGTGAGGACGACGAGCTGACCGGCCTCGACGGACTCAATCACGCGAGGCTCGGCGATGCCGGCGTCGGCGAGCAGCTTGGCGGACTCTGCCGGAAGCTGACCAAGGGCGCAGGCCTCGTAGGTGTTGCCGGCATACTCAACCTGGTTGAGCAGCTGGGACAGGACGACGGCGCTCATGATGGCGTCGTTATCGGGGTTCTGGTGACCAAAGACAAGAACGTTTGCCATGGATATCCTCCACTTGATATGTGTACTTGGACGTAGCTATGGTAGCACGCCGATGCCGAGCCTTCGCAGACAGAAGGGCCACGGCATATTTTGTGGCAGGCATGGGGGCCAAGGCTGTCCCTTTTGCACCATGTTGGTGCAAAGTAACCTGACCCCCTTGCACCAGCTATTTGCCGGCAGCGCGCAGGGCTACGTAGGCGGCACCGATGATGCCGGCGTCGTTGCCGAGCGAAGCGACCTTAATGGGCGTCTCGCGCGAGGCGGAAAGCGCGTAGCGCTGGAAGTGCTCGCGAACCTTGTCGAGGTAGACATCGGCCGAGGCAGACGCACCGCCGCCGATCAGGAACATCTCGGGGTCGACCACGTTGGCAATAAGCGCCAGGGCACGACCGAGATAATCGGCCATGGTATCGGCCGCGGCCAGCGCGAGCTTGTCTCCCTCGCGGCAGGCCTGGAACACGTCCTTGGAATCGGAGGGGCCGGTGAGCTCGATGGGCTCGACGCCCGCCTTCTTGCACTCGGCAAGGTAGTTGCTCACCACGCCGGTGGCGCTGGAATACTGCTCCAGGTGGCCATGGCCGCCGCAGCCGCAGGTGCTCTCCTCAGCTGGGTTCAGGCACATGTGGCCAATCTCGCCGCCAGCACCCACAACGCCCGATACCACGTCGCCATTAACGATAACGCCGCCACCCACGCCGGTACCGATGGTGACCATCACCACGTTCTGCACGCCCTTGGCAGAGCCGAGCCAGGCCTCGCCCATGGCGGCGGCGTTGGCATCGTTCTCGTACTTAACGACCGCGTCGGGGCAGTGCTGCTGAATGGCGATCCTCAGCTCGGGCAGGTTAATGGCAATGTTGGCCTTGACCTTGGCATCGCCCGACGCCGGGATGGGGCACGGAACGGCCAGGCCAATGCCAGCCACAAAGGCGCGCGGAATCTGGGCCTTGGCGACCACCTGGTCGATAGCCTCGGTCACCGCGGCAAAGCCCGCAGCGTCAACGATGGGAGGCGTAGGCACGCTGGCCTTGGCCAGCAGGTTGCCGTCCTCGTCGAACAGACCCTCCTTAACCGAAGTGCCGCCGACGTCAATGCCGATGTAGTACTGCTTAGGTTCCATGGGAGCCCGCCTTTCTCGTTTAAACATTGCCTGTATGGTACCGCCCCCAAGGCAAAAACCTACCAAAAAGGGACAGGTTTGTTTTGGCAGGTTTTATCCTGGGAAACGCAAATGGCCGCTCAACAGGCCGCACAAGACCATCCCCAAAAATAGAGGCGCCGGGAGGCGGAGACTCCCGGTGCCCGTCAAAGGGACTATGTTGTCTGTTGGACCGCACGGTCCTTCGCGGCGATAACGCCGACTAGGCCTTAAGTGCCTGCAGCTGCTTGTGGATCTCGATGAGCTCCGTCGCCATGACGCGCATGGTCTCGGTACCGGCCATCTGGTCCTCGGCATGCAGCAGAATCAACGGGGCCTCGCCGTTACGCTCGCCGTTGGCCTCTTTCTTCAGAAGCCCCATGTGAACATCGTGGCCACCGTTATAGGCCTCGTCGCCCTGCTTGATAAGCTCCTCGGCGGCGTCAAAATCGCCCTCCTTGGCCTTTTGCACGGCATTGATGTACATGCTCTTGGCGGTACCGACGTAGCTGATGATCTCGAAGCAGGTCATCTGCAGTTCGTTCATATCCTCCATACAGAGCACCTAGCCCATCACGCTGACGCAGTGGTCGATGATGCCGGCAGCGTTCATGCGGCCGTAGTCGACCATGTTGATGACCTCGACCGGAAAACGACCGGCGGCCTCCTTCTCAAAGTCGCCCTTGGTGTAGCCGATCTGCGGGCCAAGCAGCAACATGTCGCACTCGTCCAGGTGATCGTGGGCCTCGTTCATGGGACGAGCCTCGACCTCGATATCCAGACCACGGTTTGCAACCTCGGCCTGCATCTTCTGGACCAGCAGGCTCGTGGACATACCGGCATTGCAGCAGAGCATGATCTTCTTCATGGTTTCCTCCTTATAACTGCGCGGCGCGCAGACGACAACTGGTTTTATTCCTTGCGGCTATTGTGCCCACCCCCCTGCATCTTTACACAAGGGAGAGAGCCGCGGGCACCGGCACCGCGTACCGGCGCCCGCAAAGGTGAAAGGGACGAACGTTAGGCGTTCTACTCGGCGAGAGCCTCCTGCTTGGCGATTGCCTTCTCGGAAATCTTCATAAAGGGCAGGTAGACGGCCATGCCAATGACAATCTCGAGAGCCTGCCACACGCCGGCGCGCCAGTCAAAGCCCGTAGCGAGCAGGGCATTGATGACGGGAGGCATGGTCCAGGGCACCTGGGCGATGCAGGGGCTGATGATGCCTGCGCAGGTAAGGCCATAGGTGATGCCGATGAACAGATCGGGGAGGAGGACAAACGGAATCATGAGCGGCAGGTTGTACACGATGGGGTAACCGTAGATAACCGGCTCGTTGATGTTGAACAGACCAGGCAGGATAGCCATCTTGGAAACGGTCTCGGAAGCCTTGTTCTTGGAGAACAGGAGCGTGTCGAGCAGAAGCATGAGGGTGCAGCCCGAGCCGCCGATGAGGGCAAAGCTGTTAACGATCTGCATGTTCATGTAGTGATCGGGCTGGATGGTGCCACCGGCGGCAAAGGTAGCCATGTTGTCGACGATGAGCATGGTCAGGATCGGCTCGACGGTAGCGCCAGAGATGGTGGACTGGTGAATACCGACGCAGAACAGCAGGTTGGCAAGGGTGTAGATGAGGATAACAGCCCACGGACCGGCGTTCATGATGCTCTTGAGCGGGTTGGAGATGCACGTGGAGATGATGGTGCACAGATCGGTGCCGGCGCACACGGCGAGCAGGGCCGCGGCAAGAGCGAAGATCGCGAGGTTGAGCAGCATCGGGATCATGACGTTGAAGGAGTTGGAGACCGCGGGGGGCACGCCCTCGCCCAGCTTAACCTTGAGCTTCTCGACGCCAGAAATCTTGATGAAGAGCGAGACGGAGAGCAGAGCGATGATAATGGCCGAGAACAGACCGTTAGTGCCGGTGTTGGCAGTCGAAAGGGCGCCCGTGACCTCGGCGGAGGTGATCTTGTCGGTGAGCAGCGGGCTCGTGGCGGCAAGCGAGGCGGTGATCTGCTGCGGCATCATGATGACGAAGGCAGAGATGGCGACGACCACGCAAGCGAGCGGGTTATCGAAACGCTTGTTCTTGGCGAGGCTGTAGCCAATCAATCCGGCCAAGATAATGGCAGAGACGTTGAGGGTGCCCAGCGTAATTGCCGAACCCCACGTCTGAAGGTTGGCAAGGCCCGCCGCATCGAGCGGGAACAGAGGGAACACGACGTTATTAATAAGAACCGCGATACCCGCAAGGATATAGAGCGGCGTGATGGTCGCGAAGGCGTCACGCAGGGAACGCAGGTGAACCTGATTTCCCACCTTCGCAGAGACCTCGGCAAACTTGTCGAGGAAGCTCTTTCCGTTGTCACTGGCCATGATTGCTCCTAACTTTCAAATCCGGCCTTTTCCTATGCGCACGGTGGTCTGTCGCCCTCTGCCACCAGATGTGCCATGTGTTGCGCGCGGCGGCGCGCGGTCTGGGCGTTCGCCCGGTCGCTAATCAACCACGTGGGTCGTGGCGACCTGTTTGAGCCAGGCTGCCGACTTCTTAAGGCGGCGCTTGTAGCCGTCCATGAGATTGACCTCGACAAAGCCATAGCGATTCTTAAAGGCATTGGCCCAAGACCAGTTATCGATGACGGCCCAGTAGTGATAGCCCCGGCATTTGGCGCCCTCGGAGATTGCCTTGGCAACCCACTCCAGGTGCTGGCGCACAAAGTCGACGCGGTAGTCATCCTGGATGGTTCCTTCGGCATCGCGGTTCTTGTATTCGTCCATGATGCCGATGCCGTTCTCGGAAACGAACCACTCAAGATCGGGGTAGTTCTTAGCGCAGTCCATGCCAAAGTCGTAGAGGCCCTGCGGGTAGATCTCCCAGCCGCGGCTCTCATTCATAACGGCATCGGGCCATACGTACTCGTCGGCAAAATGCGGCAGGCCGTACTGGTCGACCTTGCTCGCCGGTGCCTGAACACGCGTGGGGTGGTAGTAGTTGCAGCCGAGCCAGTCGACAACACCCTGCTTGAGAATCTCTTGGTCGCCGGCACGGAACGGGAGCTTAACGCCGCCCTCGGCCAGGCTGTCGAGCACATCGGCAGGAAGCTCGCCCTTGGTAATAAGGTCGAGCCACCAGCGATTGTTGATGCCGCTGGTCATACGCACGGCCTCGAGGTCTGCCTCGCTGGGGTTCTCCTTGGTGTAGACCGGAGTAAAGCAGTTGATCATGCCGATCTTGGCATCGGCGCGAATAGCGCCCTCGTCATAGGCCTTACGATAGTTGGCCACGGCCAGCGCGTGCGCCAGCGAGATGTGATACTGCACGGTGCGGGCGCGGTTGAAGTCGTGGAGCTGCGGGAACCACACGCCCTCCTGATAGCGCTGTTCGGGCTCGACGATGGGCTCGTTAAAGGTGAACCAGTACTTAATCTCCTGGCCAAACTCGTGGAAGGCGACGTCGGCGTAATGCGCGTAAGCCTCGACGACCTCACGGCTCTCCCAGCCGCCACGGTTAAAGAGGTAGGTGGGCATGTCAAAGTGGTACAGGTTGACGAACGGCTCCAGACCAGCCTCGCGAGAGGCGCGGAACAGCTCGTGATACCACGCGGCGCCCTCCTCGTTAAGGTTGCCGTCGGCATCGAGCAGACGGCTCCACTGGATGGAAGTGCGATAGGTATTCAGGCCCAAGTCCTTCAAAATGCGAAAGTCTTCCTGGTACTTGGCCATAAAGTCATTGCCGGCATAAGAGCCAACGCAGTTGTAGAACGAACCCAGATCCTGGATGGACCAGGTGTCCCACAGGTTCTCGAGCTTGCCGCCCTGGTTCCACTGACCCTCAGTCTGCGGGCCGGACATAGCAGCGCCAAAGAAGAAGTCGTTGGGCAGCTGATACTGTGCCATCAAAGTCCTCGCTTTCGTGTTCTAGAGCTTCCGGTTGGAGACGGGTTTGCTTTGGCAGGTTATCCGGCGCGGGCGCGCACCGGTCATACCGATATCCAACCCGCCAAAACAAAACCGTCCCCAAACGGTCGATCCTGTTGTGCGGAAGGATTCCGTTCGTTGCTTAAACTATAGCGCTCTAATTTTAAAAGTAAAGCGTCTTTTTCTTTTTTCTTTCTCGAACTTCTTAGATAAAAGTAATATGGGTGCCCTGTTGAGGGTTATACTTACTTTTGTATTCATATATGTCGGAAAGGAGGTTCCATGATTCCCAAATACGAGGCGATAGCTGCAGATATTCGTCGAAGTATCGAGGATGGCGCTCTTAAACCGGGCGACAAGCTTCCCACCGTCGTTGAGTTCTGCGAGCTCTATAGCGTTTCCAAAATCACCGTCAAACGAGCTATTGAACAAATCACCGAGGAAGGTCTTATTACCAGCCGACGCGGATCGGGTACCTACGTTAAGGACACGGCGGGGCTTCCCGGCCAGGCGTTTTTCCAGGGCAAAAACGACCGTGCCCAGGGTTTTTCGTATGAGCACCGCGGGGAGAAGGTGACCTCGGTGGTCTACGATTTCTCGATCGTTAATCCACCGGCGGACATCGCAGCCCAGCTGGGAATTGCCGAGGATGACTTTGCCTATCACGTCGTGCGCGTGCGTCAGGCCGATGAGAAGCCCATCGTTATCGAGTACACCTACATGCCCCTCGAGCTGATTCCGGGGCTGAAAAAGAAGGACCTGTACGGATCGCTCTACCGATTCATCCGCGAGCAATGTGGGCTGAAGATTTCGAGCTTTCACCGTACCATTCGCGCCGTGGCAGCAACCGAGGAAGAAGCTGAGCGCCTGGATACCAAACCCGGCTCTCCCCTGCTCGAACTCAACCAGATTGGCTTCTTGGATAGCGGCGCCGCCTTTGAGTATTCGGTCTCGCGCAACGTTGGCGACCGCTTTGAGTTGCACAACGTAACGTTGGCATAGGTTTTTGTAGTCATGCGGGCGCTCGTTTTGAGCAGTTTTACGCGGCGCCCACGCAGCACAATGGGAGTATGAACATGTCCGATTTGATTAAACTGACGCCGATCTTCCACGAGAAGATCTGGGGCGGCCGTCAACTCGAAACCGTATTTGGTTACGACATTCCCGATGGTCCCATCGGTGAGTGTTGGGCCATCTCGGCCCACCCCAACGGTGACTGCCAGATTGCGGAGGGCCCGTATGCAGGCCACACGCTTTCGTGGCTGTGGGCCGAGCACCGCGAGCTCTTTGACAACTGCGAGGGCAAGGAGTTCCCGCTGCTCATTAAGATTCTGGACGCCAAGGACGACCTTTCGATCCAGATTCATCCCAACGACGAGTACGCCGCTGAGCACGAGAACGGTAGCCTGGGCAAAACCGAGTGCTGGTATGTGCTGGATTGCGAGCCTGGCGCCACGATCATCGTCGGCCAGCGCGCGCATGACCGCGCCGAGGCCGCACAGATGATCAAGGACGGCCGCTGGGACGACATGCTCAACGTACTGCCGATCCACAAGGGCGACTTTTTCCAGATTGATTCCGGTACCGTGCACGCCATCAAGACCGGCACGCTCATTTTGGAGACGCAGCAGTCGAGCGACGTGACGTATCGCCTGTACGACTACGACCGTCCCGGCACCGACGGCAAGCTGCGTCCGCTGCACATTGAGCAGAGCCTCGACTGCATAAACTTTGATGCTCAGGCTCCGACCGACGGCACGATAACCGCGCCCGAGGTGGACGGCGTGACCGAGCTCGAGTCCAACCCCTGCTACACCGTCGATCGCGTGCGCGTCAACGGCAGCAAGACCTTGGAGCAGCGCTGGCCCTTCATGTGCCTGTCGGTCATCGACGGCAAAGGCACCGTCTGCGGCGACCCCGTCCACAAGGGAAGCCACCTGCTGGCCCCCAGTACCGTGGACAAGATCGAGCTCGAGGGCAATATGGAACTGATTATCAGCCACCTGTAAGCTACCGGTCCCCGAGCGCCCGCCGGGACGGGGCGCGGGGTTTGGTCGCCTGCTCGGACAGTCCTGCTCGCACGGAGAGCACATTAAGTGCTCTCCGGC